>DTVI01000374.1 GCA_012963655.1 Sulfurimonas sp. | reverse complement strand
TGTGGATTTTGGTGGAATACGGCTGGCGTGCCACACCGACAAGGGCAATGCCGCCTGGCACATGCCCGACGCGAAAATCTGGTGGCCGCACACCGAAAGTCTGCTTGCGTTGCTGCAAGTGTATGAAATCACCCATGCTGAATGGGCGCTGGACTGGTACTGGAAAGTGCATGAATACACGTTTACACACTTTCCAAACCAAGAGCACGGAGAATGGTTTCACAATTTGAACCGTGACGGTACTCCAATGAGGCCGTATTTAAAGGATCTTCCAGTAAAGGATCCTTTCCACTTGCCCAGAGCATTGATTTATTCAATTCTCATTCTTAAAAGACTTGCTGAACGTGATGAGAAAGGAAGTAAATTCGTATGAAATTTTTCAAAACTAACTCAATGAAGGCTAAGAAATACAGATGAATTATCGTTATTTGGGCCGTTCCGGATTGCTTGTATCAAGGATATGCTTGGGTACTATGAGTTTTGGGATGAAGGATTGGGGTTGCGACCAGCAGGCTGCCAGAAAAATACTTGGAGGATTCATCGAATCCGGCGGTAATTTTATCGATACTGCAGATGTCTACAGCCATGGAATTGCAGAAGAGATGCTTGGACTAGCTCTACAAGATCACCAGCGTGAAGATCTGGTGATCGCTACCAAGTGCTGGTTCCGTATGGGGGAAAGTCCCAACTCTAAAGGACTTTCACGAAGATATATTCTAGAGGCAGTTGAAAACAGTCTGAGACGACTGAAAACGGACTACATCGATCTTTATCAAGTTCATGGTCCGGACTGGTTCACGCCGATGGAGGAAACGCTGAGAGCACTTGATGATCTCGTTCGACAAGGTAAGGTGCGTTATATTGGCTGTAGCAACTATTACGGATGGCAGATCGTCAAGGCAAACGCACTTGCAGAACGTTACGGGTTAGAGCGTTTCATCAGTGGCCAACATCTTTACAACTTAGTGAGACGAGATATAGAACGTGAAATACTACCGGCTTGTGCGGATCAAGGGCTAGGGTTGCTCTGCTGGAGCCCATTGGCTGGTGGTTTTTTGAGCGGACGTTTTAAAAGGGACCAAGAGCCACCTGAGGGGTCACGAATTTCATATCGTAAGGAAATAGATATCCCTCGTTACTTTAGTGATGATGCCTTTAACGTAATTGACGAACTTGATAAAGATCGAT
>DTVI01000373.1 GCA_012963655.1 Sulfurimonas sp. | reverse complement strand
GAAGCGTCGTTGGATGCGTCACTTCCGATTGACTGGTCTTTCACGGACCAACTGGTTGCGCATCATCCTTTGGATGGCAATATTGCCGGTCTTGTGCAACCGGCAGAACCGGTAGCCGCTGCGCTGGAAGATGGAACACCTCAGTTTGTAGAAGGTCGTTTGGGGGCCGCAGCGAGTTTTGATGGGCAGCGGTTTATTAACGCCGGGAATCATCCCAATGTCGGGTACGACGATAAGTGGTCCGTCGCCGCATGGGTCTATCCCACGGCTAAGAATGGTGTCATTGTCTCGCGCGCAAATGGCGGTGACCAAGGCGAAGTTGGCTGGGGTCTGTATCTTGAAGACGGGAAAGTTCGTTTAAATCTGTCAACTCGTATTCTTGATGATGGTGTGGCCGCAGAAACCGTTGAGAGTATCCAGTTGAATCAGTGGCAACATGTTGTTGCGACGTACGACGGATCGAAAACACCCGAAGGCATGCGTGTCTATATCGACGGTCGGGCGAAGGAATTGGCCGGATTACTCAATTTAGTCGGCAATCGGCTGCCTCAGAGATATCCGCTACGGATCGGCGCCAGTGGGTCTGATAAACCTCGATTCGAAGGCCACATCGACGATGTCCGCATTTATATGGCCGTGTTAACGGCAGAGCAGGCAGCGGTAGTCGCGACCGCGGAATCGATCAGTGAGATTGCGGCGATGGCTCCGGGCGACCGTACGGCGGCTCAACGTGAAAAGCTGCAGCTCTGCTTTTTAGATCAGTACGCGCCGCAAGAAATACAGGTGGCATGGCGTGACGTGGCCGCGCTTGAACGAGCGCGCGACGCGTTATGGGAAAGTTTTCCCACGGTCATGGTGATGGAGGAAATGGAACCGCGTCGACCCACGTTCCGGTTGGACCGTGGGTCGTATGACAACCCAGCCGAGCCGGTGAGCCCTGGGGTCCCGGCGGTCCTGCCACCACTTCCGCAAGATGGCCCGGCCAACCGGTTGGCATTGGCGCGATGGCTTGTCGATCCACAGCACCCGCTAACGGCGCGTGTGACAGTTAATCGATTTTGGCAGATGTACTTTGGTACCGGCATTGTCAAAACGGCGGAGAACTTTGGGACGCAGGGCGAATTCCCCAGTCATCCTGAATTGCTCGATTGGCTAGCGACAACCTTTGTCGATTCCGGCTGGGACGTTAAAGCCATTCAACGTGCGATTGTGACGAGTGCTACGTACCGGCAGGCTTCGCCTGTCACGGCAGAAGCATTTGAAGCGGACCCGGAGAACCGACGACTCGCTCGTGGGCCACGACTTCGATTACAGCCGCAAATGATCCGCGACCAGGCACTGGCTGTTTCTGGTCTGTTGGTAGAGAAAGTCGGTGGACCTTCGGTCAAGCCGTATCAACCGGAAGGACTCTGGGCTGATATGGTCGAGGGTGGTTACGGAGATTATGTCGAAGCAGAGGGTGATGACCTGTATCGACGCAGTCTTTACACGTTTTGGAAACGGACGCTTGGTCCTCCGACCATGATGACGTTTGATGCATCCACGCGCGAGACCTGTATTGTTCGCACGGGTCGGACGAATACTCCGCTGCAGGCATTGAACCTTATGAACGATGTGACGTACATCGAAGCCGCGCGCCGACTGGCGGAGCGAATGATCACAAGTGGTGGGACATCACCGGAAGACCGATTAATCTACGGGTATCGCGCAGCGACAGCACATGGTCCACAGCCAGAAGCGCAAGCGGTCCTTCTCGATGGATTCCAACAGCATCTGACTCATTACCAGAATAACCGGCAAGCTGCGCTTGAGCTGGTTAGCATGGGGGACTCTCCACGTGACGAGACATTGGATGTGGCGGAGTTGGCGGCGTACACCATGGCAGCCAGCTTGATTTTGAACCTCGACGGAACGATTACAAAGGAATAGGTTATGGATCCGCTTGAAAAGTGGCTTACACGTCGGCGATTTCTTGAGTTGTCGGGTTCTGGAATCGGTGCGGCGGCGCTCGCGACCCTCTACAACGAGGACCTGCTTGGTCAAGTACCGAATGCCGTTGGGGGGTTGCCAGGGTTACCGCACTTTGCGCCGAAAGCGAAACGCATCATCTATCTCTTCCAGTCGGGTGCTCCGTCGCAGCATGAGTTGTGGGACTACAAGCCGAAGCTTGCGGAACTACGGGGTACGGACTTGCCGCCGTCCGTGCGTGGTGACCAGCGTCTGACTGCGATGACGGCATCGCAGAGTAGTTTTCCACTCGTCCCGTCGTTATTTAAGTTTGCCCAGCATGGAGAGTCGCGAGCATGGGTTAGTGAACTGATGCCGCATACTGCCAAGATTGTCGACGACCTGTGTTTTATTAAGTCTATGCACACGGAAGCGATTAACCATGATCCTGGCATTACTTTTTTTCAAACAGGGGCACAGCTTGCCGGGCGACCCAGTATTGGGGCGTGGTTATCGTACGGACTCGGGACCATGAATAGTGACCTTCCGACGTTTGTAGCGATGGTGTCAAAAGGGTCAGCGCAGGTCGGGCAGCCACTATACGACCGACTGTGGGGCAGCGGGTTTCTGCCAAGCCGATACCAGGGCGTGAAATTTCTTTCGACAGGAGACCCGGTTCTCTATCTGTCGAATCCTCCTGGGGTTGATGAAGGGACAAGACGCAGGTTCCTTGACGATCTTGAGAAACTCAATCGACAGAAAGAAGAAGAGTTTGGGGATCCGGAGACCAGCACACGCATTGCGCAGTACGAAATGGCGTATCGCATGCAGTCTTCCGTTCCTGAACTCACTGATCTATCTGATGAACCAGACAGTGTCTTTGATCTATACGGGGAGGATTCTCGGCAGGCAGGGACGTTTGCTGGGAACTGCTTACTTGCGCGGAGATTAGCCGAACGAGACGTACGGTTTATCCAGTTATTTCACCGCGGGTGGGACCACCACACACGGTTGCCGCGGAGCATTCAACAACAAGCCAAGGATGTGGACCAGGCGCAGGCCGCGTTGGTGCAGGATCTCAAGCAACGCGGCATGCTGGAAGACACGTTGGTCCTGTGGGGTGGTGAGTTTGGTCGCGGTCCGTATTCGCAGGGTGTTCTGACTGAAGATAACTATGGTCGAGACCACCATCCACGATGTTTCACGATTTGGATGGCTGGTGGTGGGTCGAAACCAGGCATCACATACGGCGAGTCTGACGATTTTGGCTATAACGTTGCCGCTGATTGCAGTCGATGTTGATACCGGTGAAATGGCCTGGTATTTCCAAACGTCGCCGCATGACACCCACGACTGGGATTCGGCCCAAACACCGATCTTGATTGACGGAATAGTCAACGGCGAAACACGGAAGCTCGTCTCAACAGCGGCAAGAAACGGTTATTTCTTTACGGTCGACCGCGTTACCGGTTCACACATTGCCACCAGTCGCTACGGTGCCACCTCTAATTGGGCAAGCCACATCCGTGATACCGGTGAGCCAAATCCGAACCCCGACAAGGAAGCCATTATCCCGGGTGCGCTTGTATCGCCGGTCGAAGGCGGCGTCGCAAACTGGCAGCCCCCAGCATTCAATCCGGACACCGGCCTCTTTTACACCCAAGAAAATAACGGGTTCAACCTGTTGTATCTGACAGACCCAGACCCAAGAGGGTCAATGGGACTCGGCGGAAAAGACCGTATCACTGTCGGGTCTGGTGGTAATGCGCTCTCAGCAATTGACTATCGAACCGGTCGGACGGCTTGGCGTCATGCCTGGCCCCGGGGAGGCGGCGGTGGTGCCGGTGTTCTTACGACGGCGGGAGGCTTAGTGTTCACCGGCGACGGCAGTGGCAACTTCGTAGCGTTCGACGCAACAAATGGAACCTTGTTGTGGAACACTCGCATCGGAAATATTTCCAACGCGCCGGAGACTTATCTCCTTGACGGTCGACAACATGTGCTAGTTGCCGCCGGCACTCAACTCTTTGCATTTGTCATGTACTAAGCTGACCCATCGGTACAGTGTTGCGTCGAACCTAGCGCGCTGGATAATCGTGACTCAACCCGTTTCGGCTGTTGGTCACCGTAAAACTGCCATCTGACAGCGCTGACAGTTTGATCCAATGGGACACCCCGACATGCACCGGCGGCTCACCGGCAGTTACTTCCTCACTCCCATCATTCAAATTGGCAATGAATCGATCGGGGCTATTGAGTTCCCCTGCCTCAACGGCGTAGTGATTCTGCCAGAGGTGCTCCAGGCTCTCAACGGTACTGAGGATTTCAAACGTTTGGCCGGCGCCACCTTTACGCGGGCCATTATTCATAATGGCCGCCCGGGGTTCTAACGGATAGACCAGCGCTTCAGACCCCGATGTATGGGCACCATGGTGGGAAACGAGATAGGCATCAACCGATCCGATTTTGTCGGTCGGACACATGAGCGCGTGTTCCTTATTCCACGTCAGGTCGCCCATGATGATGGTGCGAAACTGACCGTAAGCAACAACCGCACTCACGGATAGCTGGTCTTCTGCGTCACCACCTCTGCTCGTAATGTTCTCACCGTGAAACAGAAAGTTATCGCACGCGGGATTGGGGTCTCCGGCACCAGAAAGTGGTGCGGATAAAACTTGCCCCCCTGATGCAATGATTCGGACATCAAGACCAGTAATCGGTACGGTATCACCTGGCTCAACCTCGAGATGCTCAGAGCGTGCGCGCAAGTCGGCATATCGGTCGAAGGCTGACTGTCCACGCTCTCCCAGGTCCGGACTTGACCCATGGTCAACAAAATGATGAATTGGCAGTCGCTCGGCAAGTGGAAGCGACCCCCCCATGTGGTCCGTGTGGAAATGGGTCACAAGTAGGTAATCAATTGCCGTTACCCCTGCCTCGTTCGCCGCCGCAACGATACGCGCAGCATCGC
>DTVI01000372.1 GCA_012963655.1 Sulfurimonas sp. | reverse complement strand
ACACCAAGGACAATAATTTGTTACCATAACAAACATAACTTGCTTCTTACTTTCTTTTGCCTTTTCAATGGCTACTTGATAGTCAGTTTCATATTTCATTTGTTTTGCGAAGTGTTCAATATCTGATGCATTTAAACTTAGTGCTAATAATACTAATAATACATATTTCATTTTATTGCCTTTCTTCTATAAATTGGTCGCCAAATTCACTAAGCATATATTCTAATGAATCTATCATATCTATATTCGGCTCTGTTGTATCAAAGAGATCATCTATCTTGTAAGTAATACCTAAACTTGTTTCTTTGGCCTTAGCCCTTTTTACTTGAGATATAATCATCAATCTAGTATTAATAAACTTCATATTTCCAAACTCATTTTGCCCAATTATTAGTATGAATGATTCGGGTGAATAGGTGTCTGTTTTAACACCTAATACCTTAAGCTTATCAAGCATCATCTGTTTTTAAAATTTTTTCTGTTTTTTCATTAAGTAATTTTGTATCATTAACTAAGACAACATAAAGTTCATCTATTTCAGTTACCGTAAAAGGTGTTCCTGCAAAACTTAAGCTAAATAGACTTATCATTACCAATAGATATTTTTTCATCTTTACTCCCCTAGAATTAGTTTACGCCTTCATTGATAATACCACTTTCATCTAAAATAACATAAGCCAGTAAACTTATAATATGCTCATCAAGTTTAACTAAAGCAATTGCATTTAAACTCATAAATAAAAGGTTTTTTAATGAAGAATTTACAAACTATATAGTTTGTAAAATATAACCATATCACAAACTATACAGTTTGTAAAGAGCTTACAACCCCTTAATATAGGCAATTAGTTCTTGAGAGGATCGGTTATAGTAGGAGATATCTTGAAAGACTTTAGCCGAAGAGATAGCCCCTTCTATAGAAGCTATAATAAATAAGGCAACATCAGCAGCATTGAAATTACTACGACATTCATCCGAATTCTTTGCATCTTCTAGGGCTTTTTGTAAAACTTCATGCCATCTTTTATGCACATTTTGTAAGGCAATAGTAAAGTCATTATCAATTACACTTAACTCTTGAATCATATTATTTAAAGGGCAACCAAACTTAATGTCAAAGCTAACATTTTTATCTTCGCTCATATGAGAAAAATTACGAATACAGGCAACAATACTTTTAATATAATTGGCCTC
>DTVI01000371.1 GCA_012963655.1 Sulfurimonas sp. | reverse complement strand
AGTGGAGGATGTTCCGGAGCCGATGCCAAAGAAGCATCCAGAGCCTGTTTCGCAGAGCACTCTATCCAGGGTTCAACTGTCAGCAGTTCCCGTTACACCATCTGAAACAGTAGCCGACACTGAACCCGCTCAACTCCAGACTGCACTCAGTGGGCGAATGCAACAGGTTGCTCTTTCATCGGTGAACAATAATTCCAACAACACAACTTCTGCCCCCACCGCAACCCTAACAGCCGGACCGCCAACTGGAAGAATGCGACAGATACAATTGTCCACTCTTGGAGAAGGTGCTGGAGCACCGGCTGGCTCAGGTATCTCTGACACTTTGTACGTCGGAGAAAATTTTGTTTATCCTGTAGAACCCTCCAGTGGCACCATGATCTCCTTCCGACCTGTCTCCTTACCAAGTGGTGCCAGTTTTGATCCGTCCTCCAAAATCATTACCTGGACTCCGGTCCCTTCTCAAGTGGGTGTACATCAAATAGAATTTCAGATGACAGTAGAGGGCAGTAGCGGACGCCCTGTTGTGAATGAGATCAAAGGCCTGGGCGTTACTGTTCGGTCAACCACCAAAATAGAGTCCGTCCTTTTTACTGTTCTTGTAAAGCCGTAAATGAGAAACATTCTAAAAACTTCCGTAGCTCTTCCCTTTATGTTTTTGTCTGGCCTCTCGGGTCAAAATCTTCAAATCACCCACATGGATGGTGTGTATGACTTGGATAATGATGATCTCGTTGAGTTCATTGCCTTCGAGCAGGATAGGGAAACTGGTGGGGTTGTATCCAGGGTTGCGTACTATGAAATCGATGATCTCGGTTTTCCTCAACTGATCTGGAACTTGGATACGCCGCAAAACATTGATGGAAGCATTGTAGCTGCTCGTATCACAGATCTTAACGGAAGTGGAACCTCCGAATTATTTATCGCCGCTAATGTAAAAACAACGGACAATCGAGACCTTAGTCAAGGGGTGCTTTATGTTTACGACTGGATAGGTGGTGGCTTCTCTGCAGAGCCGGCTCTATCCACAGCCCTCACTGATCCTCAAAGCGGTCAGGCTATCAGCAATATCGATATTGTAGATCTTGAAGGAGATGGTAAAGAAGAGGTTGCCATTGCCTTGACAGGCCCTGAAGCTGTAGTGACTGTTATAGGGCTTTCTGATGGCGAGGAACGCGTGTTTAATGAAATTCAGTCATTTCTTCTTCAGGATTTTTCAACAAGTGCCGGCGACGTTCATGTGGCTGGTGTTGATTTCGACCGGGACGGTCTTTCTGACCTTTTTGCTTTCAGCCCAGAAAGAAATGTTTTGAGGATTCAGTCCTTTTTGAATTCCGGGGGTGTCCTAGGCGCTGGCCCGAACCTACTCCATCGTGTTCCCGGAATGTCAAACATTCTGACCCGTTCTCTAGCTACCCTTAATTGGAACAGTGATGAAACCGATGATATCTTAATTCCATTTCAGTCAGGGCATGTCATATCACTTTCCATGGTTGGTCAAAAAATTGAGGTTGTTGAACTTGGCATAGAGGCTGGGCCCCTTTCTGATTTAAAGCATGCGGATTTCAACCAAGACGGCCTTATGGATCTGTTACTTATCAGTGGACAACAAGGTATTGTTACAGCGTCTTACGGCACCCGTATGGATGCGCCGCGTCTCAATGAATATTTCTCCATTGCTGCTGGAGAAGATTCTGAAGGTCCTCAAATTTTTTCTGTGATTCCCGAGATTGTGGATGGAATATATCTCGGCACGGTCATTGCCGGCGGATGGACGGGACAGCAAAGTGAGATTTTCTACTTTGAATTAGGTTCAATACCAGAATATCCTGAAGAAATTCTAGTTGATACCTACATCCCACAGGTCCGCATGGAAGAAACTATTGAGGAGATGCCTATTGTTCCGCCAGCTGAAGGTCAACCCCTACCTCTCGGGATACTACCAACTTATGTTCTCCCTGTTAATCAGACCTTCGCCTATACCATTCCGGAAGAAGATGACCGTGAATTTTTTAGCTTCCGTTGGGTTACCCCTCCCCCTCGTGGAATGTATTTCCACTACGAGACAAAATCCATTGAATGGGTCCCGGACGATATGCAGCTTGGTGCGTACCAATTGTCCTTTTTGCTGAAAATAAAAGTAGGTGAGACCGTTGATATCATCAAGACAGATGAAGAAGGGGTGGTAACATATCAGGTGGTTCCCGAGCTGGCCACCATTGAATCTCGGTTTTGGATTTATGTTAACGATCCGCCCCAAATCGTCTCTTATCCCGAAGAAACAGAATTTGTGGCTGGGGACCCTTTCGTCTATCAGGTGGATGTTACAGACAAAAATGAGGATGCCTTCATCAGACACACACTTGAGAAGGCGCCGGAGGGAATGACAATTGAACAGGATGGATTGCTTAAATGGCAGACAAATGCTTCTCATATTGACATTTACGATGTGAGGGTCATAGCATCAGACGGGTTTGACCGTGACGTACAAAGTCTGAAACTTTATTCCCGTGGGCAGGTGGTAATTACCTCGCTGCCGGAATTGAGTGGTACCGTTGGAGAAGAGTATCGCTACAAAGTCAACGTGCGAATGCCTGATGATAAACAACAAGAACTGGTCTACACCCTTGTATATTCGCCTTACGGGATGATGGTTGATAACATGGGGCAGATCACCTGGACACCCCAAAGCACTCAAATTGATACTCAGCGCTTTGTTCTTGCGGCAAATCACGGAATCGCTGTAGACACCCAAAGTGTCGCCTTGTTTGTCAATCACCCTCCGATTTTGTCTTCCGTTCCTGAACCCATGACAAAAATTGCCCTAAATGATACCTTCGATTTTCAAATTGTGGTAGATGACCCCAATGAGTTTGACATTATTAGATATGAACCCATTAAACTGCCTGAGGGGATGCGTGTGGATCCTTCTATAGGACGTATTCTATGGATTCCGACAGAAGCAAATCTCGATTTTTCTACTGCCGAAATTGAAATATCGGACGGTCACATGTCCCACGTACAGTCATATGACTTCTTTGTAAATGCTCCCATCCAGATTGTTTCTTCACCACCCACCCTCGGCTCTGTGGGTGAATCATTAACTTATGAGATAGGAACAAAAGATTTGAATGAAGGGTCTCTTATGCCCTATGCCAAGATTACACCTGTTTACTCCGTAAAAGATGGTCATGTTTTCGCTGTAGAGATAGATGATGATGTTTATCGAGAAAATATCGATCGATATATCGGTGAATTCAAAGCTAAGAAATCAATTCTCATTGACATGGGTGAAGAAGAGGTGAGTGGTGAAGAACCGGGAGAAGAGGAAGAAACTGTATCGCGCATCAATCTGAAGCGCTACGTTCAGGATATCTTCTACGAGGATGACCAACTTATCGTTGTTATAAAAAGGGTCGGCGGCAGAACGGTGAAGATCAAGGATGTTCTCTGGCACTTTTTCGAAGGCAACAAAGGCAAGCCGCCTAAGGTTCTGGTGGATCGTGTGCCGTTTGTGAGGTACACATTGCTTGACTTCCCGGATGGCATGTTTGTAGATGAGTACATAGGGACAATCTCCTGGACGCCTTCCCCCAATCAGTACGACAGCCACACTATCGCGTATATGGTGTCCGACGGTTATACCAAAGATGAGCAAAGCTTTGAACTGTATATCAATCATCCTCCTACTATCATTTCAACGGCGCCCAAAACCGCTCGTGTTAATGACCTTTACAAGTACAAAGTCGTAGTGGAGGACAAGAATTCTGACCGGGAGCTGTCCTTCAGCCTTGCCAAGGCTCCAAAGGGGATGCAGATCACTCGGGACGGGCGCATATCGTGGAACCCCACACCGTCACAAATCAACAGCCGCCTTTTTTCAGTAGAGGTAAGTGACAGCTATACTACTGATATACAGGAGACAAGACTTTTTGTTAATATTTCACCCAACGTTCTGACTCAACCAAAACCTGTGGCTCTCACCAATTTTGAATACCGATACAGAATGGTAACAGAAGATCTCAATGGTGATGAGGTTAAGCTCCGGCCTGTGAAAATTCCGAAATACGCCCGTTTTGATCCTGATACTGGTATGTTCAGGTGGAAACCGAGAATGGCTCAGCGGGGCGTTAACGACATTGTCATTGCAGCGGTAGACGAACGGGGCTCAGCCACCTCGCATGAATTTCAGGTTCACGTATTCGAAGACCCCTCTTCCCAACAGTTTATCTCCACAAGTTGGCCTCTCCTGCTCGCTTTTGTCGGAACAATATTTACTGTTGGCGTGGCCGCCTTGAACTAAGCCATTAAAAGAGCCCTTTTAGCTCTTTCTCAAGCGTCGCCTCCCCATTGTTCAGAAAAACTGTTTCAACAGGGACATAGCGAATATACCTGTCTTGTCTTTCACTTTCTGGAAGCTTCACCCAGTCTTTCTCTGTTGTAACAAGGTGAGTTGCACCCAAGCTCGTCGCTTTTGTTTTTAGCTGTGCAATTTCTGATTCGCTGTAAACGTGGTGATCGGGAAATGGCTGTAACTCAATCACTTCCATATTAAGTTGATTCAAAAGAAAGAGAAATGATTCTGGATCCCCAATGCCGCAAAAAGAGAATACCTTCACCCCTTTCAAACATTCAGCACCTGTCATGGAAAGGCCGCTCTTCAAACTCTTTAGTGAACGTTGGTGCACCCATTTTCTGATGGTCGCTGCTGGCCGTGATTGATCAGCTCTGCTCCAGATTACCAAGTCCGCCCGCTTTAGTGACCAGATTGGTTCACGTAAACGGCCATAGGGCACCATCTTGTAATGTTCCTGTGGCTCTCGGCTATTTATCAGCACGATATCCAAGTCCCTCTCAACGGCGCGGTGTTGGAAGGCATCATCAAGAATAATCACATCACATTTAAAACGTTCCATCGCCACAATAGCCCCTCGGTACCTCACC
>DTVI01000370.1 GCA_012963655.1 Sulfurimonas sp. | reverse complement strand
AACTAATAGTACTCTCTAATATGGGATGAGAAAATAAGCGTAAAAAGAAAGAGTTACAGTGCAGATTTTAAAGCCAAGTTAGTACTTGAAGTTTTAGAAGGTAAAAAGACAGTAAATGAGATAGATTCACTTTAAAAGTCTAATGACATCCTAGCTAAAAAAGTAGGTAACTTAACGATTGAAAAACATTTACATTCATAAAACACCTAATGAATTATTCCAGCCGACCGCTAACGCGTCAGGCGTTAGGTGTATTTACAAAGTATCTGTCTATGTTTGAAACGGTGAATTCAGAGTATAGATTTTTTCAACTTCACCAAAATTATAGAAATAAAAATATGTACGACAAAAATAAGACAATTGAAATATTTAATAAGATACTTTCAAATGCTGAAGATTCTAAAGAGGCAATAAACGATTTTGCTAAAGTATTTTCTGAGCATGGAGGTTTTGTTGATAACCCTGATTTCACATATGAGTAAAAGGATCGCAATGAAAAAAGTAATATTATTGTTAATAATTCTAACCGTGTTGGTAGGATGTGGGGACGGTGCTCCTGATAAAATCAAACCAATTATTACCCTAATTGGAGATGAAAATATAACACTAATTCAAGGAAGTTCTTATACTGATGCAGGAGCAGTAGCCATTGATAATATAGATGGATATATTACGAAAAATATCAAAGTCAATAGCAATCTTAATACTAATTTAATAGGAAACTATACTATAAGATACAATATTGAAGATTCAGCTCATAATCAAGCGATAGAAGTGCTACGCAGTATTATTGTTGAGAGTAAAGCCGATGTGAAACCTATTTTTTATGCTCAAAATTTAACTAAAAAACAACAGCAAGATTTGAGTGAAAAAATCGTAAGAATGCAAAAATCTAATGAAGAGAGGGTTGATATACTTACTCCTACTTTGATTGAGATAGATTTAATTCCTAAATTCATTAACAAAAATTTTGAAAGAACTCCTATATCAGTAGAGCTTGCAAATGATTCTAGTCATTACAAGATAATATCTAATGATGATAGCGATTATGAAACATCCACAGAGCTAAGCAAGAGTGGTCTTAGACGAAGGGTTGCGTTTGCTCCAATTGTCAAAGATGATTTACGAATAGTAGAAAGAGTCTATTTGGAGTTACCTTATGCTTTAAAAGATGCCCATACTTATACGATTAGACTAGATGCTACTCTGTTAGGAGTAGAGAAACAGTTAGAATTCACTTATAGAAAAGATAGAGTCTCAACACTCATACATATAGATCCTGAAGGGTATAAAGAGGATGATAAAAAAATAGCTCATGTAGGAGTGCAACTGGGTAGTTTGGGCGAACTTATTTTAGATAATTTGAACTTTTCTGTGAAAAATTTAGAGACTAATGAGACGGTTTACAGTGGTGTGGGAACGGTAGAGGGTTCAAGTGGGTGGAGAGAGAATTTTACAAATTTAGAGAATCTTTACAAACATGTGGTTGCTTTTGACTTCTCTGCTGTAACACAAGAAGGGGAGTATATTATAGAGACGGCTAATTTAGGTGTGAGTCAACCTATAATTGTTAATAACAACGCTTATCGTAAAACACTCAATACCTTGGCTCTTGGACTCTATAATCAGCGTCGTGGAGAGGATATTGTTATGCCTTATAGTAGGCATGAACGACTCTGCACAATTGAAAACAATACATACATTTATAGTAGTGATGACCTAGACCCTTTTGTAGCAAATGATAATGAGTTTACAGGGATTAAATACCCAACAAGCAATGAAGGTAAAAAAATATCGTTTGCGTCAGCTGGTCACATGGATGCAGGAGATTACTCTATCTACACTTACAATAGTGCAATGTTCACTTGGAATATGTTAGTAGGAGTTGATGTTTTCGGCGAAAAATTGGCTCATGATAATTTGGGTATTCCACAGTCTGGCGATGGTGTTCCTGATATGTATCAAGAGATGTTGCTTGATTTGAAATGGTTAATGGGAATGCAAGACAGCGATGGTGGAATTTTTGGTATGAGTAAAGCAAAAGGGCAAAGTTATCAGCACACCATGACAGGAGTAGATGAAAATTTAGAGCGATATTTAACCCCAAAAGACACCCCTCATACAGCAAGTTTTGTGGCCGTCATGGCAAGAGGAGCAAGAAGTGAAAGCATTAAGAAGTATAACCCAGAACTTCGTACACAATTAAAAGAACAAGCCTTAAAGGGTTGGCAATGGCTAGAGCAAAATGATGGTTTTGATGGATGGCACCATTATGGATCAAGAGAAGAGGACAGAGATGATAGAGTTTGGGCTTCTATAGAGCTTTATGCTTTGACAGGAGAGAGTAAGTATCATGAATATTTTGTAGCCCACCATGAGCCTGAATTACGGGATAATGGAGTTGATTGGTTCAATCATGGATATGGATTTACAAACAGAGTTGTAGCACTATGGGACAAAGAGAAGATACCCTATCCTTTAGATACAGAGATGAAAACCAAATCTATAAACAGATACAAGGCAATGCTAGAGCATTATATAGAGCTTTCAGAAATAACACCTTATGGGCTTGTCTTAGAAGGTGCTGTAAAGAGATGGAATCAACTTGGGTGGTATTTTCCTCTCTCTAAGTATGGATATGATTTAGTTTTGGGGCATTATCTCTATAACGATAAACGCTATTTAGATTTAGCCAAAGAGCAACTACACTTCTCTTTAGGAGCAAACCCCAATAATCTTTCATCTATTACAGGGCTTGGAAACAAGAGAATTCAATCACTTGTTGACCAAAAAAGTAGATTTGATAGTTTGGCTCAACCTGTCAATGGTCTACCTGTTTCACCAATTGTTAGTGGATATAGTTGGAGCAATATCTATGAGCATTCATTAAGCAGTTTTACCTACCCACAAACACAGTATGACTTTTCTGATGGAATGGCTTATGGGCTTCTTGATGAAGTTTATGATGGGTGGAATGTCAATGCAGAATTTACCATTGAAAAATTAGGAGCTATGGCTGTAGCAGTTGCATACATGAGTAATGTAGAAGAGAAGAGTTATGTTTATCCTAAGTTTAATTTAACTATTGAAGCCGTAGAAAATGGAAGATTTAGACCAACATTAAACTTTATGAACCGACCAATAGGTGCTAAAATTATTTGGTATGCTAATGATGTTCCCGTTTCAGTTAATCCTAACTTTATACTTGAACAAAACTTTGCAGAACCAACTTATAAACTAGGGGCAGAGGTAATTGACAATAACGGTAGACGATGGTTTGAAGAGGTGTTGATTAACACAAGAGACTATAGCAATACAGATATACCACTTGAACCATTGGCTACAACCCCTTACGCTCATCTGTGGCATTTTGATGATAACTTAAGTAGTGACAGTAGTATAGAATTGGTTTTTACAGGAGATGCCCATTTTGACAATAAAAATCTATTTTGGATGCAAAACCCAAAAGGAAAAGCCATTAGAGTTAAAAATCATGGCGATGGAGTAAAAGCAACCATTCTTATAGCTAAGCTACTAGAGGGGCAATCTCTGGACACTTTAAACTCCGTAACCATAGAGGCACTTATCTACCCTGAAGAGCTACCACCCAAAGAGTATCTAGCCGAGATAATAAAGTTTGAACAGTCATGGGGTTCTCAACTACAACTACTGCGTTTCAAATGGGAAGATGTTCTTAAAACACGACTCTCAAAAGAGATTTTAGGAGAAGAAGGAGACATCTCTTCTGCCTTAACTCTGAACTCATGGCACTATATTAAAATGAAAATAGACAAACAGAGAGTCTATTTAACCATTGATGGAGTTGAGATTTATAATAAGCAGAGAGAAGAGACTGATAAACTGTTTGATAGTAGAGACATAGAGGTTTATTTGGGGGATTTTAGAGGTTGGATTGATGAGTTTCGGGTTGGGTTTGGGTTTTAAAGAGTGATGTTTTCCCCCTATATTAAAGTCCGATGTTCGTAAGCCAGTACGAGCACTTCTTTACTATAATGAACCCCAGAATTAGAAGAAACAGTTTTTAGAAAACATGGGTTTAGCCTTCGATAAAAGTTCCGTTGTCAAAGAATACAAAGATGAGATAGATGCACTTCAAAAGTCTAATGATAATCTTGCCAAAAAAGTAGGAAATCTAACTATTGAAAAATATTTCTTAGAGGGAAAGCTGGTAAGCTTGGTCCACTCCTAAGCATAATACATTTAGTATTAAGTTGTTTACGTCTCTCTTCTAAAGAACCTAAAGTTCTTATTGACGCTAAGCATAACCTTTCACTTAACAAGCAATGTAAATTACTGGGAATTAGTAAAAGTACTTTGTATTATACCCCTGTAAAACCCTTTAGTAAAAATGGTGAGTTACGAATGCTAGATGCAATCAATAATATTTATTTAGACTTCCCATCATAGGGATATCGACGTATCCAAAAAGAGCTTACAAAAGATGCTACCACGTAGGCAAGAAGCTAGTTAAAAAGGCAATGAAGTATATGGGTATAGAGCGCTCTATCCCAAAGCTAAGAGGACTAGAGCCAACAAAGAACATTACAAGTATCCTAAACGAAGCCTTGGCTTTTTATCCAAAGCCTAAAATGTTTAACACAGATCAAGGAAGTCAATATACAGCTAAAGCCCATATGAATATTCTCAAAAAACACACTATAAAAATTTCAATGGACGGAAAATGTAGAGCAACAGATAATATCTGCATCGAAAGGTTCTGGCGAATAATTAAGTATGAAGAAATTTATTTGAATGAGTATAAAAATATCAAAATCCTGAATAGAGCCATTGAAAAGTTCATTATCAAGTCCAAAATAATTTAGACTCTAAAGGAGTAAAACTGCTACCTGAGGTGTCGTAATGAGGTGGAATAAGAAACCTTGGTTTACTGGTCTTGAAAATGGGATTCATTATAGGGCTAAGATAAAAGGGGC
>DTVI01000369.1:809-1201 GCA_012963655.1 Sulfurimonas sp. | reverse complement strand
AGTAACACTACTGGCAAGCTAGTCATTGACAATTAAAGTCACTGATTCATGAAAAACGCTCTCAAACACCGAGAGCGCTCAATTAGCGACACTGAAATCATATCAGACGCACATGTTAATGTCAACGAAGCATGGTACACTGACCTCGATGAAGATGCACTATTATGGTTGGGCATATGCTATATTGCTAATGTCCACTGTTTCTTGCTCTCAGACAGCAAGTGTTGAGACAGATTCTTCGGAAGCTTCAATCACACCGGTTGTGCAGACCACAGTAACCTCCACTGATATGAGTATTTCTCAACGACGAATCATAGCCACCCAGAATACCTCAAATGCTGACATTCATACTTCAATACCATCAGCAACTCTTACCCCAGTACATATAGTCC
>DTVI01000369.1:234-799 GCA_012963655.1 Sulfurimonas sp. | reverse complement strand
AACAGTATTGATACGGGACAACTTGCGTTACGTAACAGTAACTGGCAAGTAGCAATCGACGCATATCTTGTAGCGCTTGAAAAAACAGAAGAGGAAGATGATATCCACGCAGATGCACACATTGGTCTTGCTCATAGTTACCTTAGAAGCAACGCTATGTGGAGCGCCTTAGAAACCTTAGAAGTCCTTGTAGAAAATCATCCAACTGCACACAATGTATCAGATGCGATCTTTCTATTAGGGTTAACCAACCATCAACTAGACAACCATACCACTGCTATAAAATACTTCAATCAATACTTACAACGGTACCCAAATATCATTGACTCTTACGTCTTGGAGATCATTGGTGATGCATATCGTGCCCTAGCAGACTATAACACCTCTGCAGACTATTACCAGTCCGCAATCATAGAGCCAAGAGGCACAAATATAAATTTCCTGCTACTAGACAAAGCTGAAGTATTACAAGCAGCCGGTAAAATTCCCGAAGCAATATCACTTTTTGATCTTGTTGAAACTAACACAAAATATGATAACACCAGAGCCCGTATGGATTACGAAA
>DTVI01000369.1:0-224 GCA_012963655.1 Sulfurimonas sp. | reverse complement strand
ATTGTACGAGACAATGTTCCCCATAGTGAATTGGTACGTTCTGGTGGTATCAAAACACTAGAGCACGCATGGATTACGAGCGAGCGCAGGCAATGATAGCAGCTGACCAAATTACTACTGCGATAAGTTACTACACCCACGCAGTCAACACATATCCTGAATCATACTATTCCTACCTATCACTAGTAGAATTACTTAGTTATGGAGTTCTAGTAAACGATCAT
>DTVI01000368.1 GCA_012963655.1 Sulfurimonas sp. | reverse complement strand
AAACGAACTACCTTATTTAAGATAGATCCATGGGCTTCCTTATCAATCTTAATACCGACCATCTGCGAAGCATGAACCATAGCTGAAACCGCTAAATCACCTTCTGGTATATTAATATGACAAGACAAACACACACCTCGTCTGTCAATAGCGTCACTTTGTTCTTTACTTAAGGGACCTGATAATTTCCAATGATGTCCAACCGTTTGAAGTTGGGTGCCATTTTCATCCACAAAACGTGAATAATCATGATCTAAATTTGGTATAGCCGGAATTTGTTCATCAATACCATGAGGAAGAACTCTTCCATCTGCTGTCATTAAATCAACAATAGTCACCTTAGAAGGATCACCTGAAGTTTTACCCCCATCTACACCAAGACCTAAGGCCTTAGCGCTAGTATGACAAGACTCACATGTACGTGATTCTTTTTGAATAGTATGGGGTTGAATAGGTGACATATCTAAAGCTTTTTGACCCTCTTCTCCTGCACCTTCTACATTTGGTATCTTAAAAATATGATTTTGTAAAAGTGCTTTTCCATCTTTACCAATAACGGTAATAGTAGTTTGACAACCTGGAACCGTAGGGCTGATTCGCCCTTCCCCATTTTGTGACAAAGGAGGATTTTCCCAACGAAGGTATGAACGTGTTTCTGTTACCTTACCATCAACAAGGTATTCTTTAAGACTCTTTTTCATTCCACCCGTTGCCCCATGTACATCATGGTCATGTGAAGCAGCAAGCCAGTCAACATTTTGTTTTTTCTGGGAATAATCAATCTTAATATGACAACCATAACATTGAGGTGCCCATGTTGCGTGACAGGTATAACATTCTAACTTATCATTATGAGCTGCAATCCCATCCATAGCAACAAGAGCCGCTTGTGAAAGCTTTTTTTCTTCTTTTAATGCTTTAAGTGGGCTAAGTTCTATATCTTTACCTGAAGCCAAGTGAACCGTTACATGATTTCCTTTTTTAACAACATTAGTTAAAGGATTTCCACGCGCTGTTAGTAAATAACCTTCTTTAGCCTCATACACGGTACCTTTTTTAAGATACTCCGCCATGCTCATACTAACACCACGGTCCTTACCTTCTTTATGTTTAGTCGCATATTCATCCGAATAACCTAAAGGAAGTTCCCAAGGGTAAGCCTTAGTGGTACCATGACAATCTTGACACTCTATCTCAACTGGGGCCAGTGTTGTTCCTGATAAAAATCCATCTCCATGTAGTTCATTTGAAGTATGACAATCCTGACATAACATCCCTTTTTGGAAATGTACATCTGACTTCATATGCAAATAACGTTTGGTATGAAGCTTTGGCTGACCGTTTCCATCTTCATCCCATGTAGCGTTATAAGCACTTTCCATTAAACCTTGGTATGAAACACCAATACGCTTTCCACGGTTATGACAGGTTGTACATGTTTCAACAGGAACTCCTGAATATTCAACATCATGTACCTTTACCTTAACATCACGAGAAGATTGAATAGAGTGTACTAATAGATGCCCTGGCTTTTTAGAGATAGACTTATCAGCACCTTCGTAAAGACCCGCATTAGAATAAGGTATATGACATGATGCACAGCCTATTCCCCTAAAGTCTCCACGCTTTTGTCTGCCCTTTGAGCCAGTATGACAACGAAGACAGTCTTGACGTAGGTAAGTATAAACCGCTAGGGTTGGATCTTTTTCAACTTCTTCAGCAGTAGGCGCCTTAGGAAGTGTTTTCATTTCCTTAGGAAAAACATTCGGTTCTTTTTCAGACAATTCTTGCATATATTCTCTATAAGCCTGTGAACCTAAACGTTTATGGGGGTCTTCAGGATTTTTTGCTGCGTAATTACCGATATCATGTTTATACCCGTTTTTACCACCAAATCCCCAAAGTGTCCCTTGAATCTTACCCTGTTCTGTTTGCATCAAAGAGTTGGCTTGAGCACCCACTTGTTCTTCATGACACATGCCACAGGTATGTTCATTAATCCATGGACTTGCAGGAGCTGGATAATACTCTTTTGGGCCTTTATGACTTAAAAAGTACTTTACAGTGCCTGAATGCGCTCGGACCTTGTTCTTTGTTTTTGGATTTCCACCATGACACACAATACAATCATTTCCCTTATGCCCTGCATTTTCAGCCACCATCAAAATCTCTTGCATCATTAAAGAGTTTCTATCGCGAATATCTTCTATTCCCTTATGACAAGAGATACACTCATTTGAGGCAAATAAAGATAGGCTAAAAATTAAAGAAAACAAAAGGGTTTTCATGACTACTACTTTGACTTTGAGATAGCGTCTAAGACACCATTAATAAACTTTGGAGACTGTTCTGTTCCAAATGCCTTAGTAATTTCAATAGCCTCATTAATAATAACAGCTGTATCAAGCTCACCATACATGATCTCATATCCGCCTAAACGAAGAATTGCTCTTTCAATTGAACCAAGTCTATCAAAATCCCAATCTGTAAGGTTTTCAATGATTTTTGCATCAATTGCTTCAAGATTATCCATAACACCTCTAAAAAGGTCCATAGCAAAGTCTTTTTGCTTGTTACGAATCTTTTTTTCTTCTAAGATTTCATCTGAATAATCAGTAATACTTTGGTTACCTAAATCATAAGCGTATAAAAGGCTTACTACCGCCATTCTAGCGTGGTGACGTGTTGCCATTATTTACCCATCTCTGTATAAAGGTTTAGCATTTCAATTACTGTGACCATAGCTTCTCCACCTTTATTACCCGCCTTTGAACCAGCTCTTTCAATAGCTTGTTCAATCGTATCAACCGTTAGTACACCAAAGGCTACAGGTTTTCCATACTTTAGTGCAACCGAAGCCACACCCTTAGTTGCTTCAGCAGAAATATAATCAAAATGAGGTGTTGCTCCACGAATAACTGCGCCTAAACAACATACCGCGTCATACTTACCTGAAGCTAATGCTTTTTCTAAGGCCAAAGGCACTTCAAAAGCACCTGGAACTAAGATAAGGTCTAAATCTTCAGTATTTCCACCATGACGTACGTATGCATCTTCTGCACCTTCAACTAAACGGTCTGTAATTATATGGTTAAAACGGCCATTAATAATAGCAACTTTTCTACCAACTTGAACTTGTAATTTACCTTCAACAATATTCATATTTTTCCTTTTTAACTTCTATTTTTATTTAAAATTATTTAACTTAATTAAGGTGATTATACCTCAGAGATCTCTTTAATTTTCTGAAGCTTCTTTACCAGGCCTTCTAGCTCATCAAGCTTTACCATATTTGGGCCATCAGAAAGGGCAATACTAGGATCAAAATGTGTTTCAAAAAAGAAGCCATCTACACCAACCGCTGCTGCTGCTTTAGCAAGAAAAGGAACCATTGAAGAGTCTCCTCCCGTTTTTCCATTTGCCGCCCCTGGCATTTGAACAGAATGTGTTGCATCAAAGATAACAGGTGCAAAGTTTTTCATAATAACTAAAGAACGCATATCAACCACAATATTTCCATATCCAAAGGTAGAACCACGCTCACACAAGAATACCTTATGCTTTAAAGAGTTTTCATAAGAGGCTTCAGTACATCCTCTTGTATTTAAAACTTTTAAAACAGGATATTGCATATCAGCAGGAGCTAAGAACTGACCTTTTTTTATGTTGATGATACAGTCGGTTTTTGCCGCTGCTACAAGTAAATCAGTTTGTCTACATAAGAAAGCAGGAATTTGAAGAACATCTACTACCTTTGATACAGCCTCAACCTGAGAAGATTCATGAATATCTGTTACTATTTTATAGCCAAAGGTATCTTTTACCTTTTGTAAAATACGCATACCTTCTTCAAGACCTGGACCTCTAAAACTCTCTAAAGAGGTTCTATTTGCCTTGTCAAAACTCGCTTTAAAATAAAAATCAATATCTGGATTTTCATGATAAGGTTTTAAAGATTGAGCAATCTTCATAATAATTTCTTCACTCTCAATAACACAAGGACCTGCAAATAAAACCATGTAATTTCCTATTTTTTCTAATATTACTCTTTAAAAAACGTGAACAGTTTCACCTTTTTTAAAGAGGTATCGTGATTATAGCTTATTTTTTTATAACTAATATTCCTGCCATAAAAATTGCCATAATACCTAAGCTAGTAAGTAAGTTTGGAAAACTATCTCCTAGCAATAATCCGATAATAATAGCAAAAACGATATTTGAGTATGAAACCGCGCCTACTATCCCTGCCTTAGTTTCTCCATATGCCTTTGTCATATACATTTGAGCCATCGTTGCAAACAAGCCTAAACCTGCAATATAAAACCAGTCCATTCCATAAGGCATAACAAATTCAGCAAATAAAAAGTCTAAACCTTCTACCTTTACATATGGAGCCACTACAAGTAATACAAGGGGACCTAGGGTTCCTGTAAGCATAAAAGAAAGGACTATAGACCTCGTATCATAAAACTTTTTAAGCTCTCTAACAGAGGTATATGCCAAGGCCGCACCTAAACCAGAAAAGATTCCAAGTAGGTCTGTTTTTGTAAAACTCAGCCCTTGAGGTTGTGTAATGAAAACAATCCCAATAAATCCAATAAATAAAGCCAACCATCCATAAGCACTCATCTTTTCTTTTAAAAACACATAAGCAAAAAATGCGGTAAAGATAGGAGCTGTTTTAGCAAAGGTCATCGCGTCAGCTAAAGAGATATGTGCAATATTATAAAAAAAGGCTAGTAAGGCTACAAAGCCTATAAATCCACGAAAAAACAATAAAAAAGGCTTTCCGCCTTTTTGCTTGATAGGATTTTTAAAAACCATAAAGCTTATGATTATCACACCAAAGATATTTCTAAAAAAAACAACCTCAAGTGAACTCATTGAAGCACTTAATTCCTTAGCAAATCCACCCATAATAGCAAACAAAAAAGAGGCAAAGAACATATATAAAATGCCCTTATCAATACTTAGTATTTTTTTAATCACACAATTTCCCAACAAAATATTTTTAAAATTCTATTATAATTCTTATTACGAATAGCTATTTTAAGGAAATTACATGTTTAATATTATCTTTTGGGGAATCCTCATTTTTGTTTTATATAGGGTTTACACTTCTTATAAGCGTTTTCAACAAGTGTATTACAATCAGGCTCAATTTAAAAATATGGACATCACTAAAGAAGCAATACAAGCAAGTGAACTTGGGCTTTTTACAGCTCTTTGTGCCAAGGTCGCTAAGGCTGATGGACGTATAGATGAATTAGAAGCAGAACTTATTGGAAATATGTTTAATGATATTTCTAAGGTCTTTCCAGAACCGCAAAAGGTCAAAGATTATTTAAAAGAGATCTTTGCAGAAGAAAAACAAAGACCTAGAAATGTGGATTCTGTTGTTTCACAATTATATGTACTCATCCACAGAGACAAGGCAAAACGTCAAATGATGATGAGCTTTTTAATTAACATTGCCTTTGTTGACGGTAAGGTTACAGCAGCTGAAGAAAATATTCTAACAAAAATTGCAGCCTTTCTACATTTTTCTAGCCCTGAGTTTGAAGCAATGATGAATCAATTTCAATCACATTTTTCAGGGGTTCAAACACATAGTAGTCTGTCTGAATCATATAAGACATTAGGTGCATCTAAAGAAGATGATTTAAAAACTATTAAGAAAAAGTACAGAGCCCTCGTCAAAAAATATCATCCTGATATTATTCAGGCCCAAGGCGCGGATGAACATTATATAGATGATGCTATGCAAAAGACGCAAAAGATTAATGAGGCTTATGAGGTCATTAAAAAACAGAAGCAAAGCTAACTTGAGACAAGGCCTAAGCTCTCGAGTCTGCTTTTTTCCTGATACTTTTCAATCTTCACCTTCATCTTATTAAAATGCTCAAACTTCAAATGTATGGCCGTTAGACTTATATATAACAAGGCCATCATCGTCCAAACTACCCCAAACTGTATGCTTTGTTTTTTAAATATATAAGAGATAAGCAAGTTTAACTGCACATAATTCCCCAGCCCTGAAATACTGTATAAAAAAAGATAAATAAATATCACACTAAGACTTGGATCTACCCATAATACAAAGTGTCTCACCTCATCCTCAAGTAAGGGTTTAGCGTATTTGTAAGACAAAAGAACAATTAAGGTAAACACTAAAAATTTAAAGACTAAAAACACACCCTTATCTATCAATAAACGTCCCAAGTTTGTTTTGTCTTTCAAGGCAAATAAAATATCAAAGATTAAAAATGAAAAAAGAAGCGTAATGGTAAAAGACTCTATTAAATCTGTGGTTAAAGAGAAGAAGGTCATAAAAAGCAAGACATGATAGCCTAGCTTTTGGTCGAGTCTATTTTTAGCGTAAAGTTGCGAAATACTATCACGACTTTCTATCAATTTATTTCCCAAAAATGTCCAAAAAATGAAGATAGATACAAATCCACCTAGGGCTAAAATAATCAATCTAGCATTAATAGAAAAGAAGACAGAAGCTTTTATAAACAGTAAAAAGAAGCCTCCTACTAATAAAGGTGCCCCTATAAGAAAAACAGGTAATTTAATATAAAACATAATCAAGCGAGATGCATCTGGGTCTTTAATAAGTGCGTTATAGGTCATAGATAGTTTTTTATTAGTAATGATGAGTCTAAGAGGATAATACAAGACAAGAGTTAAAACTAAAAAAAGTGTTGTTGTTAAATGTCTCGTTGGTTCGTATGTGTTAAAGAAGGTCAAGGAGACAAAACCAATGGCTAAAAATAAAAAAGAAAAAGAGGCTAGTTTACGCGAAAATCTGTTATTCATCTTTTTATTCTACTATACTTTCATTAATACATCTATATATTAGGCCATTATATTGGGAAGTCTCTTTTTAGCTATTTTATCCATTTACATTTTCATCTTAGTAGGATATTCTGCCAAACATATTTTTAAAGAAAAAATAGATGAAAAATCTTTTAATCTTCTTTCTGTTTATTTTTTACAAGTCTTTCTTACTTTTTGGGGACTTTTACAAAGACCTATTGACACTCAACTCCTACTAGCACCCCTTCTTTATGCAGGTATTATTTCTATTGCTCTAGTCCTTAGCTTTTTTCTTTCTAAAAAACTTTTTCAAGATGAGAAGGAGCGTTCTATTGCAAGTATTGCTGCGCTTATTGGAAATACGGGAAATCTTGGTATCCCCTTGGGTATTGCTATATTTGGACCAGAGAGTATCCCTTTTACGACCTTAATTAACCTCATCAATATCTTTATTGTTTATACCTTCGGGGTTTACTTTTACTCTCGTGGTAACTTTTCAATGAAGGCCTCTATAAAAAATATAGTTAAATTACCTGTACTTTGGTTTGCTGTTCTTGCACTGAGTCTAAATTTTTATCAAATTGAACTTCCAAAAGAGATTATGTCAGCTTTAAAAATGGGGGCTTACGCGAGTATGGTGCTTCAACTTATTATTTTAGGAATGTACCTTTATAGTGTCAGACTCAAGCACCTCAATATAAAGCTTATCATTCATGTTAATAGTATTAAGTTTATCTTCTTACCTCTTCTTGCATTTTTTCTATTGGGACTCACATCTTTAAGTCCAATGGTAAAAGGCATTATCCTCATAGAAATTTTCATGCCCCTGGCTGTCACAAATGTGAATCTTGGTTCTTTATACAACTGTAGACCCACGGATATTACGGCCTTGATCTTCATCTCGTCATTATTGTTTCTAGGTATAAGCTTTTTTGCTCTTTACGCGATCAAACTTTTTTAGTCTTGTTTATGGGCAAATCCAATCTCTAAAAATTCAGGAGAAAGACCAATAATCCAATCAAAGGCAATAACACTTACCTCTTCGCCTAAGCGGATAAGATAAAAATGTTGATTACCTTCCATCAGTTCAGTAGAAATAAGCCTTGTTTTTTCGACTTCAGCAGGACGCATTTTTAAAACAATTTCAGCCTTTTTAAACATTTCTTTACCATCAGTTTCATTTGGATCGGCATACTCAATTCTATCGCCTTTACGAATTAACATGCGTTTTAAAAACTGAACATTATTAAGTACCTTAGTAAATAACATCATAATAATCACAAGTACAGCTATTCCAGCGCCCCAATGTATTACAGAAGCTAAAAGAGAAAGGCTAAAAGCAGATAAAAGATAGAAAAATAAAAACAAGGCTGTAAATTTTTCAAAAGCCATAACTCTAGTTACGGTCACAACACCTCTTAACAAATGCCAATAAGCTTGTAAATTGTCTTTAAACATTCTTAGTCTTCATTAAAATCCACTTCCCAAAAGAACTCTATCCAGTCTTTTGCCTCATGTACGCAAAAATCAGGTTGTATGACGGCACTTGGCTTATAAAATAAGGACGCTATTTTAAATTCTACATCAGGAAAACACTTTTTTAAAAGTGCTAAAATTTCTTTTATTGTTTGTCCTGTATCAACTATATCATCTAAGAGTAATACCTTTTTAGCATCTTTGAGTTCGGGCATGTTAAAGATTTCACACGAGGCACCCTTTTTATCTTTTTCATAAAGTATAGAATTAATAGAAAAAAGTCTACGGGTATTGACGGCTTGGGCAAAGGCATGTCCTAGGGTAAGTCCACCTCTAGCAATGGCAACTAAGGTGTCCGCCTCATATTCTTGTGTTAATTTAACGAGTTGTTTTGTGTCTTTTACAAATTCTTCATAAGCATAATATTTCATAAAGAAGATTGTATCTCAAATTGTGATAAAATCTTTTGAAATTTATATAAGCACAGAGGTATGCATGGAAGCATTTACTAACTTTTTAGACAAGAGTTTTTTAGATAATACTGGTCAGCAATGGTTAATTTCATTAGCACTTTTTTTATTTTTTATTTTTCTTCGTGGACCCTTAGCTCATATCTTTGTGTCCTTATTACATAAGGCAAGTAAAAAGACTAAAAACACCTTAGATGACGCTATAATCACTGCTATTGAGCCACCTATACGTTTAGTTTTCGTCCTAATTGGCCTATATGCCATGTTAGCTTTTTTAAAACTGCCATCTGATATTGACACCTTTAATGCTCACTTTTTTCATTCTATGTTTGCCTTTTGTCTTTTTTGGGCCTTATATCGTATCATTGGTATTTTCGCAAACTTTGTTAGTGAACAACAAGGCAAAATAGCTAATCGTTTTTCAGCCGACCTTGCCCTGTTTTTTATAAAAGGGGTTAAGCTTGTAATTATCGTTATGGGATTTGTGGTTGTTGTGCAAGAATGGGGATATAACTTTACGGGATTTTTAGCGTCCTTAGGCTTAGGTGGTCTTGCCTTTGCTCTTGCAGCCAAAGACACAGCCGCAAATCTTTTTGGTTCCCTTGTTATCTTTTCGGACAAGCCATTTGATGTAGGAGATTGGATACAAACACCAGATGTAGAAGGAACAATTGAAAATATAGGCATACGTTCCACTCGTATACGTACCTTTGCAAAGGCCCTTGTTGCCGTCCCTAATGCCACCCTGGCTAATAGTCCTATAACAAACTGGTCTCGTATGACATTACGACGTATTAAGATGACAGTTGGCCTTACTTATAATACAAACTCAACACAGATGGAAAATATTTTAAATCAAATTAGGCAAATGCTTAAGGATGATCCTGATATCAATAATAAAACGATCTTAATCAATTTTACAGATTTTCAAGATTCTGCTCTAGGTATCTTTTGTTACTTTTTTACCAATACAACCAATTGGCAAGAATATCTTATGGTAAGAGAAAGAATGAATCTTAATATTATGAAAATAGTTGAAGACAATAAGGCCTCTTTTGCCTTCCCTTCGCAGTCTGTTTATATAGAATCTATGCCCGATAATGTTCAAACAGGTCAAGCACTTTCTTAAAAAGGCATTTCTTCTTTAAAAAAAGAAGTGCAAAAACTTCATTTCCTCAATATCAATAAAAAAAAACTTAATAAAATACTTGACTATATATCTTTTTTTGCTACAATGCAATCATATATATACTTAAACTAGGAGTTTTTATGAAAAAATTTGTTGGATCATTAGCCTTAGCAGCTACACTAGCAACCACATTTGTAGGTTGTAGTAGTAAAGAAGCTGTACCTGAAGAAGTTAGCTTTCATTGTGAACAAGAAGGCGTTCGTGCACCAGAATGGACTTGTAACCCAAGTGTTGGTTTAGAAGGCGCGATTACTGAACTTGGATCTGCTCCTTATTCTAAATTAGGTGCAGGTTTTACCCGTAGAGAAGCATTAGCTAATGCGCGTTCAAATCTTGCACAACAAATTGAAGCTCTTGTTAAAGACAAGGTAGAAACATTTGCACGTTCAACAGGTGTTGGAGCAGGCGAAGTAGCGGACAAGGTATCTACACAGGTATCAAAACAAGTGGCTAAGGTGTCTTTAAAAGGCTCAAAGCAACTTAACTTCTGGCAACACCCTAAAAATAAAACAATTTATATTCTTGTAGGCATGGATGAAAATTCTATGAATGAAGAAATTCAAAATACTGTAAAGTCATCATATAAAAATGATCAAGCTTTATGGCAACAATTTCAGTCTAAAAATGCACTTGAAAGTCTTGAAAAAGAATTTCCAACAGACTAAAATAATGTAGAGTAGGTCTTTGACCTGCTTTGTATGTAGATATAAACACATTTTTTGTTTTTATATCTAGATATTAGGACACACATGTTTAAACTCTTTCTTCTTTCTTTCATCCTCTTTTTATGCTTAGGATGTAGCAATCATTCAAAGATCCCATCCGTAATCGAACCATTATGGTTATATAAGCCCAACTTAAATGGAAAAACAGGCGCAGTTGGAAGCTCAAGACCTCAGTTTAAAGGTAAGACGGTGCAAAGACGAGTAGCTGTATCTCGTGCCTTAGATGAGTTAGCTCAACAAAATGGCGTTGAAGTAGGTAACATTATTATGCGCAAAGAAAAAAGTTCTGCTATAAGTGCCAGTTCTAAGACCATCATTGAAAGTACCCAAACTAGTTCAGGTTCTATTATAAATGCCCATATTGAAGAAGTATGGGTAGACCCAAAAACTAAGGAAATGTATATTTGGTTAATTGCAGACTGATACTGGCCTCCCTCTTCCCCCTGGTTTTAAGCGCAGGAAGTTTTTAAAACTAAATAATATAATGAATATAAACAAAAACAGCTCAGTTTCTTCATTTTAAAATTCAAGAAATTAATATTTTTAAGCTAGTGAACAAACTCCCTAAAACTTCCACCTATAAACGCTCATATAACTACCTTTTTGATGCAAGGTCTGATGAAAAATATTCTGCGCTCTACTGTAATTGGTTCATATCTTTATAAACAAAATATAGAAATAGACTCAGCCTACTTTCATATTCTTTTTTATAAATATCTTTCTTCTATTAAAAATCCTAAAAGCCGTTTATATTATTGTATTGCAAGATACAGTACAGGTGCCAGAAATACAACTTTGGCCTTTTCAGGCCATAATATTATCAACATAATGAGTCCCAAAGAAGTTTATTACATCTTCAAAAAAACTCAAATATGAAGAAGTAAAACACTTCTTAAAAGGTGTA
This sequence comes from Sulfurimonas sp., assembly GCA_012963655.1. GTDB lineage: Bacteria > Campylobacterota > Campylobacteria > Campylobacterales > Sulfurimonadaceae. Next base: position 6,111 of record DTVI01000368.1, on the reverse strand, counting down.
AGTGAAAGAAGTATTAGATATAAAGAACTTTATAGGTTATAATTACGTAATTAAAAGCTCTAAAGCTTACTGAAAGCACCCATTATATGAAAAAACTAGCCATTATTGGTAGACCCAATGTCGGAAAATCTTCTCTTTTTAACCGTTTATTAAAAAAACGTGACGCTATTACCTCTGACCAAGCAGGAACAACGCGTGATGTTAAAAAACGTATAGCGCAAATCCTTGACAAAGAGGTTCAAATCCTTGATACAGGAGGTCTTGACAAGGGATGTGAACTCTTTGACAAGATTAAAGAAAAAGCTGTTAAAGCGGCATATGAAGCTGATATCATTTTATATATGGTAGATGGTAAGACCATTGCTAATGATGAAGATAAAAAATTCTTTTACGAACTTCAAGCTATGGGAAAACACATCTGTCTTGTTGTTAATAAAATTGATAATGACAAGTTAAAAGAAAAGCTTTGGGATTATTATGAGTTTGGAACAGATACCATTTTTGGTATATCCGTTGCCCATAACCGTAATACTATTGCTCTTATAGAATGGATTCACGCTGCACTTCCAACAAATGAAGAAAATCGTGAAGCAGAAGAAGAAGCACTTAGACTAAAAAAACTTGAAGAAGCAAAAGCTGCTCATGATTATCATCTAAAAGAATTTGACGAAGATGTAGACTACAAAGTGGTAGATGAAGACCCTACCGTTTTTGAAGAAAACGATCAAACACGTTGGTATGACCCTGAGCGTCTTAACCAGGTTAAGGTTGCTATTATCGGACGTGTAAACGTAGGTAAATCTTCTTTGCTTAACGCCCTTGTAGGTGAAGACCGATCTGTTGTTTCTGACGTTGCTGGAACTACCGTTGACCCTATTGATGAGCTAATTGTTATTGGGGATAAGCGTGTTACCTTTGTCGATACTGCAGGACTTCGTCGTCGTGGTCAAATAGAAGGTATCGAGAAATACGCATTAAATCGTACTAAAGAGATGCTTTATGACGCAGATGTCGCCTTACTTGTCCTAGATGCTTCTCAGCCGTTTAAAGACCTTGATGAAAAGATTGCAGGGCTTATAGATGAAAACCGCTTAGGATGTATCATTGTTTTAAATAAGTGGGATCTAACTGATAAAGATTATGAAAAACATGTTGAAATGATTAGAGGTCGTTTTAAATTCTTACATTACGCACCTATCTTAACAATTTCAGCACTTACAAATCGCCGTGTTAATAAAATCATGGATATGATCTTACAAATCAATGAAAACTATTCACAGCGTATTGGTACTTCTAAACTTAACCGTGTAATTGAGCTAGCTCAAAGAAAACACCACTTACCTTCTGTTAATGGTAAGACCATTCGTCTTTATTACGTAACACAGTATGATATTAGACCTCCTCGTATTGCTCTGATTTTGAATCGTCCAGAAGGTCTTCACTTTACCTATAGACGATACCTTACCAATAAACTTCGTGAGGCATTTAATTTTGAAGGTGTTCCAATACTCTTTCACGCAAGATCAAAGAAACAACGAACAACTATTGAAGATGAACCTAACTTCGTTGAAGATAGATTTGGTGGTACTAAGGCTGTTACTGAAGAAGAGATGGCAGAGATGTATCAAGAATTTGAAGAGGGTGAAGGCGAGTCTGAATTTGAAAATAATATGGACAAAGACTCTAAATCTAAGAATGATATTGAAGAAGGGTTTGTCGACATAGACTAACTCTTGTTAGTCTAGTCTCTGAAACATTTCGTTGCGACCGCCACGGCTTGTTTTGTCAACATAGACCTAACTCACGTTACTCTAGTCTCTGAAACATTTCGTTGCGACCGCCACGGCTTGTTTTATAAATTCCGTTGCACTACTGTCGATATACATTAGCAAGGCTAATCTAATCATGCTGACAAACTGCTCTTAAAATGGCTTTACAATAACCATTGCAACAATAAGAAGCATCAAGATGGTTGGCACCTCATTATAATAACGAAAATACTTTCCGCTCTTATCACATTCATCCCCTAACAGTTTTCTATAAAAATGTCCCATTGAGAAAAAATAGATAATAAGAAAAAATACAAATAAAAGTTTTGCATGTAACCATCCACCACTTTGAAAAAGCTCAGGTTGTAAGGCTATCATGGCTAAACCACTTATAAGCGTTGCCCAAAATGCTGGTATGCCAATGGCGTAATAAATCTTTCTTTCCATCACTTTGATAACTTTTATAAAATCTTTATTGTCTATGTTTTCAGCGTGATATACAAAAAGTCTAGGCATATAAAAAAGCACCGCGAACCATGAGATTAAAGACGCAACGTGGAACCATTTTATCCAGTCATAATATTCCAAAAAAACTCCTCTGATAATAACAATATAAAGTATAAGGCCTAAAGCTTCTAAACTTTGCACAACTTCCATAGTTTTCCTTATCTTTTCAGCTCAGATTATACGATATTAATCTATAATTTTGACAATAATTACAAGGATTTATAGTGAAAGTATTAGCAGGCATTCAACCCTCAGGTGATTTACATATAGGAAACTATTTCGGTTCTATTAAAAAAATGATAGACCGCCAAGACAAAGATAATGTATATGCATTTATCGCAAACTATCATGCAATGACCTCTGTTAAAGACGGCCCAACCTTATCCAAATATACTATGCAAGCAGCAACAGACTTTTTAGCCCTTGGTATAAATCCTGAAAAGACTATGTTTTGGGTTCAGTCAGATGTCAAAGAAGTCTTAGAGCTTTACTGGATGCTTTCACAATTTACCTCTATGGGTCTTCTTGAACGTGCACATTCATACAAAGACAAGGTTGCTAAAGGAAAACCTGCCAACCATTCTCTTTTTTCTTATCCTGTTTTAATGGCAGCAGACATCATCCTTTTTGATACTGAGATTGTGCCTGTTGGAAAAGACCAGATTCAACACGTAGAAATGGCTAGAGATATAGCTGTTAAGTTCAATAATGAGTATGGAGAAAGTTTTTTCCTTCCAGAACATCAGGTAGAAGCTGAAGTTGCAACTGTTCCAGGTATTGATGGGGCTAAGATGTCTAAGTCTTATGGAAATACTATTAATATCTTTGGCGAAGAAAAGAAGATTCAAAAAGTTATTAAAAAAATTGTGACTGACACAACTCCCCTTGATGAGCCAAAAGACTTTGAAAGCTGTAATATATACGCCCTTGCTAAGCTCTTTTTAGACAAGAATGGACTTGAGGACTTCGAAGAGCGATATAGAACTCCAGGAGAAGGTTATGGCCACTTTAAACTGTATCTACATGATGTAATGTGGGAATACTTTAAACCTTATAGAGAAAAACGTGAATATTTTGAAAACAATCAAGATGAAGTACGTTCTATTTTAAAGATGGGTGCAGAGAAGGCAGCTTTGATAGCAGCCGAAAAAATGGAAATTATCCGTTGCAAAACAGGTATAGCTTACTAAAATATAAAACTATGGGATACTTTAAAAATAAGTGAGTGAACCTCACATATTTCTTAAATAAAATCCGATCCATGAAAAGCCTACTCTTCCCTAAACCTTTTTAAGTATAATTCCAAAAAATAAATAAGATACCTCAAAAATATAAGTGAAGTTCACATATTTTGAGTAAGATCAAATCAATAGGAAAAAAAATGTATAAAGTAACAGTACCTCAACAATGTGGTTGTTTTAGAAGAGCCGGTAAAGAAGCACTAAGCGTTTATGATGATAAAGACGTAGCACTAATGGAAGCAACTGAAATGGTAAATGAAATGAATGAATCATTCTGTGAAAAACATAAATTTAATGTTATTGAAGACGGTGAGCACTTTGTAATTCTAATGAGTGCAGGTAGATAGTTAATAGCTGTTCTATAAAGCCTAAGAGTTGAATTTATATTCAAAAACCTCTTAGCTTTTCTTCTATATCTGGCTTCAAATAAAGCCACTCTTTCTTATTCAGAAAAATCAAAAATTATTTTATCTATGAAGATCTAACCAGACCATAAGTCCCTTTTGAGCATGAAGACGATTTTCGGCTTCTTCAAAAATCAGGCTTCTTTTTCCTTCTAATAATTCTTCACTTACTTCTTGACCTCTATACGCTGGTAAACAATGTAAAAACTTTGCATCATCTTGTGCAAGACCCATCATTTTTTCATCTACCATATATCCAGAAAAAGCTTTTTGACGTTCTTCTTTTTCATCTTCTTGACCCATAGATGCCCATGTGTCAGTCGTTACGATACTTGAACCTTTTACTGCCTCATTAGGATCATTAGTTATAAATATTTTCCCACCACTTTGTTTACAAAATTCTAGAGTTTCTTGTAAAATAGCTTCATTTACCTCATATCCCTTAGGCGTAGCAATACGAAGTTCAAAACCAAGCTTAGCCGCTAACATCATCCATGAATGTGTCATATTATTTCCATCACCGATATAAGCTACTACAGGATCTTTATCCATCCCATGTTCTATCATAGTCATATAATCAGCAAGTAATTGAACAGGATGAAAAGACTCCGTCAATCCATTAATAATAGGCACTGACGAATACTTAGCAAACTCTTCTAAGCGTGAATGCTCAAAGGTTCGAATCATAATCATATCTGTCATGGACGAAATTACTCTCGCAGTATCCTTAACAGGTTCCCCTCGTCCTAGTTGAATATCTTTGTTTGATAAAAATAAACCATGTCCACCAAGCTGAAAAATTCCTGATTCAAAACTAACACGTGTACGTGTTGAACTCTTTTCAAATATCATTGAAAGGGTTTGCCCATTTAAGTAAGGAGGCTGTGCCTTTGCCTTAAACTCTTTTTTAACCTTTAGCCCTAGCTCTATAATTTCTAAAATTTCTTCTTTAGTAAAATCTCTTAGTGTTAAAAAATGTCTCATAATTATTCTCTACTTTCTTGTAATTGTAAAATTTCATCACAGCTCATAACATGTCCAATATGAAAACCTTGAACGTATTCTATACCAATTTCTTTGACAATCTCATAAAGTGCATCAGAGCTTACATACTCTGCGATTACATCAATACCAAGATTAGAGGCAAAGTTATAAATTCCCTCAACTACTTGTCTATCTTGTTGGTTTGTATCAATGCCTTGAATAAGCGAACCATCTATCTTAATAAAGTCAGGCTTGATTTGTGTAAGATAAGCAAAATTTGAATACCCGGTTCCAAAGTCATCTATAGCGATCTTGAAACCTGCATGTTTAATCTCTTGAATGATTGTAAGATAGTTTTCATTAAGCAGTTCTTCTGACTCTACTAATTCAATAACAATACAATGTGTTGAAATATGATGCTGAGCTGCCTTTGAAATTAAATAATCAATCATATCTTCATCTAAGTCATCCTTAGTCATGTTAACAGAAAGATCAATTTTACATTTTTCATAAGATTGGAAACTTTCTTCAATAATAAGTTTCGTTAGTTCTTTTTCATGCCCAGAGTTTTGTAAAACATCTAAAAATTCTCCTGGTGAGATCATCAACTCTTTATCTTTATCATACATACGAATCAAGACTTCATATTTAACAATCTCATTTGTACTCACCCTAACAATGGGTTGAAAGTGTACAGAAAACAAGCCCTCTAAAAAGGCAGTTGCTATTTTTTTAACCCATTCTAAATTGGCCTTATGATGTTTTTCCAAACGTGCATTTTCATCATAATAAGCAAATCTTTTACGAGATTTAATCGCGTATCTTGAGGCTATCTCAGCCCGTGACAATACAGAAGCCTGAGTATATTCCGTGTCTGAATTGGCGATACCAAAGGTAAAAGACAATGGCATATCAATACCATCATGTTCTATAATATACACCTCTTTTAACTTTACAATCAATAAATTTATATACTCAATATGTGAACATATTATGACAAACTCATCTGAGCCCATTCTAAACACAGAGGTTTCAAGAAGTTTATCTGATGAAATAGATCCAGCTACTTCTTGAAGAATTTGCGCCGTTTCTTTAAGATAAAAGTCACCTATATCTTGTCCAAAACTATCATTAATATGTGAAAAGTTATGAATATCAATATAAATAACAGTGAACTTATGTCCTAGGTTTTGCATCTTAGCCATT
>DTVI01000367.1:796-1203 GCA_012963655.1 Sulfurimonas sp. | reverse complement strand
TAATGCTGAGCTGTCAAAAATGGTTGATACAACAGACGAATGGATTACAAAGCGTACTGGTATTAAAGAACGTAGAATAGCTGCTAAAGATGAAACAACATCAGATATGGCAGTTAAAGCAGCTGAAAAAGCGATTGAACGTTCTGGTGTTGCTAAAGATGACATTGATATGATAATTGTTGCGACTATTTCCCCTGATTATTTCAATATGCCTTCAACAGCTACTGTTGTTGCACATAAAATGGGATTAGATAAGGTAACTGCCTTCGATATTTCTGCAGCATGTACAGGCTTTATTTATGTACTTTCAATTGCTAAGGCCTTTATTGAGTCTGGTATGAAGAAAAATGTACTTATTATAGGTGCAGAAAAAATGTCAGCTATTACAGATTATACAGACCGTGGAA
>DTVI01000367.1:0-786 GCA_012963655.1 Sulfurimonas sp. | reverse complement strand
ATTCTTTTTGGTGATGGAGCAGGTGCTGCAATGATTTGTGCAACTGAAAATAAAGAAGAAGCTATTACTGATTTACATACGGCGGCGGATGGTTCTTTAGGTGACTTTTTAATGACACCCGACGGTGGAACAGGAAACCCTCACCAGGCAGAATTAAAGGCTGAAGCTTCATTTATACAAATGAAGGGAAATGAAACCTTTAAAATTGCAGTACGTACACTTACAAAAGATGTAGTTGATATCTTGGCTAATAATAATGTTGATGCTAGTGAAATTAAACACTTTATTCCGCATCAGGCAAATTATCGTATTATTAAGGCTGTAGGTGACGCGCTGAAACTTAAAAAAGAACAGGTTGTATTAACTGTACATAAATATGGAAATACTTCAGGTGCTTCTATCCCTATGGCGATGAATGACTTATATGAAGAAGGAAATCTAAAAGCAGGTGAGCTTATGCTATTAGATGCCTTTGGTGGTGGTCTTACTTGGGGATCAGCACTTCTTCCTTTTGCTGGAAAGTAATCTCAGCGTAATTTAACTTTCTTATACTTAGGTCATGTTAAGCATGATCTTACTTGCACTAAATACAGTCTATTTAAACTTAAATCCTAAATCTATTAAAATAATGATAATATACATGCATGAAAATGTATAAAACTATCATTTTATTATTACTGATTCTTACAAATACTTTGTATGCAAAGGAACCTTTAATTCAAAAGAAAAAGGTTCCTTTAGAGATTGCACTTCCCCTACTTAAAAGTATAGACCATTATTCTATTA
>DTVI01000366.1 GCA_012963655.1 Sulfurimonas sp. | reverse complement strand
AAAAGGTTGCACTTCGTGCTGGTACGATTTGGGTTGATGGATGGGAGATTACGCCCTTCATAAAATCCAAGTTGCCTTTGAAGAAATTTCTCAAAATATAGACCGTTCTCCAATTGGTCTTCTTTTCGCTTATCCTATTGGCTGGTGGATGCGTATTAATGCACTTTCAAAGGCGCCTAGAGATTCGTATTCAAAGGCCTTAGCTTCTAAGCTAACAATGGATACAACTGCAAGAGAATCTTTAACACAGGGGATATACCTTCCAACAGATGAAAAAGAGGCCCTTTACAAGTTAGAATATGCTTTTAAAGTGTCACGTAAGGCTGATGGTATAGCCTCTAAGGTTAAGGCTGAAGTAAAAGCAGGTAAACTTCAAAAAGGCTCTGTAAATCTTTATGATGAGGCCTTAGAACAGGATATCATATCTAATGAAGAATATACGCTTATTAAGCAAGCCCAAGAACTTAAGATTGAAACTATAAGAGTAGATGATTTCACTATGGAAGACTACCTTAAACGTAAATAAGGATTTATTGTGAGTAACATTCTTTATAGCTCTAGTCATTATTTTATAAAAATGCTTGAGTCAATACTTGACACTAATATCCATATTCATGGAGAAGAACACCTTCTTCATGATTCTCCCACTATTTTTGTTGCTAATCATTTTACACGTTTTGAGACATTTGTTATGCCTTATATTATTTATTCCCATACTGATATGGAAGTACGTTCCTTAGCTGATCATTCAATCTTTGTGGGGTACTTTGGTAAGTTTTTAAATAAGGTTGGCACCCTCTCAACGATGCATGAGTCTAGGGATGATATTATCCTTGGTGACTTGATGACAGGTCGAAAGAATTGGATGATATATCCAGAAGGGGCCATGGTAAAAAATAAAAAAATTATAAAAAATGGAGGCTTCAGAGTTGACTTCTTAGATGGGAAAGATAATGTCCACACTGGAGCAGCCGTCATGGCCATGCAAGCTGAACTTATTAAGAATGAGTATAAACATGCTCAACAAGATGGAGATATTATAAAGGTGTCTGAGATACGTAAAAAGTATTTTATGGATGCAAATGAAAGGGTCTCATACAAAAGTACAGTCGTTGTACCTGTGAACATTACCTACACCCCTTTACGAACAGGTGTAAATCCTTTAATGAGTTTAGGGGAAAAGTTTGTTGAAAATATTGATGCCCGTATCAAAGAAGAGTTAGAGATAGAAGGTAATATATTGTTGAATTCGGAAATTCATATCCATTTTGATGAGCCTATTGATATGAGTGAGTATTTATATCATGCTAGAAAAGAGATGAAGTGCCATGATGAAGAATGCAGTAACATAAGTGATACCCAGCTCATAAACTTTTGTAGGCATGATTTAACAACAACGTTTATGGACGCAGTATATAAAAATATATTAGTTAACTTTGATCATATCTTTGCCTTAGTGCTCGAGTATTATCAAGAAGAATTTATTGGACTACATGAACTTAAAAGAGCGATTTTTTTAGCAGCTAGGGATGTGGTGGGTTTAAAGCTTTTTAATGTACACCATAGTATCACAGATGAATTGTATAAGCTTTTAACAGATGAACAAGACCCTTGGTTTGAAAGTGTGTTAACCCTAAGTATAGAGCAAGGTATATTGATACATGTTGAAGATGAATTGTATAAGATAAATAAAAAAGCTTATGAAAATGAGCATAAATTTCATACTATTCGTATCAAAAATACCCTACGTGTTATATTAAATGAGGTCTCTATATTAGGTGATATAGGCCAAAGCGTTAAAGATAATCTGGCAAAAAATTCTCACGAAATAAAAGAAGAAGTTTTTCATGTCATATATAATCGAGATAAAAAACTATTTAAACAAGACTATAACACCTTTTATTCTGTTATTTTGTCTAAGCCTAAGGAAATAGGTGCACCCTTTGTCTTGTATAAGGCTGAATACAATGTAGGGGTTGTTTTATCACATGGATATAAGTCTTCACCCTCGGAAATAAAAGAGCTATCGCAGTACCTACATAATAGGGGTATCAATGTATATGGTGTAAGGTTAAAGGGACATGGTACCCTTAGTGAAGACTTGCGAGATTCTACGTGGGAAGAATGGTACGATAGTTTTAATAGAGGTTTTGCAGCTATGCGTCAGGTGAATAAAAAACTCTTTCTTGCAGGTTTTTCAACAGGAGGCCTTTTAGCCATACTTGGAACAGTAAGAAAGTTAAATAAGGTAGATGGACTTATCGTGATAAACGCAGCCTTAGAACTTCAAGATATAAGGGTAGATTATGTTGTTCCAACCCTCAACAAGCTAAATGATTTCTTATCTTTGTTTAATGCGGATTTAGAATATGTAGAATCTGAACCTGAATTTCCTAAGTTTAATTATAAACGAAATTATCTAAAGTCCTTAGACCAATTACGTCTACTTATGCAAGAATGTAAGAATGAACTATCTCTTATTACCGTACCAACACTTATTGTTCAAGGAGATAAGGATCCTGTCGTAAAACCACAAAGTGCACAAAAAATCTTAGAAGAAATCTCATCTAAGGTTAAAACTATTCAAAGCTTCAAGTCCTCTAGGCATGTTATTGTCTTAGGAGAGGGAAAAGAAAAAGTTTTTGAGTCTGTCAACACTTTTATACAATCCTGTCTAAAAGAGACAGAAAAATAAAAAAAGTGTTATTACTGATCAAAATATTATAAAATAAATGGCTGTGTTGATTTCTTGTCTCAAGGGAGATATTACACAAGTTCTTGGAGATATGAAAAAACATAAGGGAAGTCATTGTTATCCCAAGCAAGTCATGCAAGAATTATCTGATGTGAGTTTAGAAGTTTAGAATTTAAACTTCTAAAGACAGTACTAAGTGGTTACCCTTATGTTTTTCATTATTAAACAATATACAAAACTACCCATATAGACTTCTAAATCAAACTTATATTATAAGTTTGCGTAAATTCGTCAAAACTAAAGACAAATTAATAATAATATATATACAATTAGCTATTCTAATTTAGGAGAATATTAAATGAAAAAAGTTCTTGTATTTCTTGCAGTTCTAGGTTTAAGTTCAGCAGCTATGGCTGATGCATATGCTAAATGTGCTGGTTGTCATGGTGCTCACGGTGAAAAGAAGGCTCTTGGTAAGTCTAAAGTTATTTCTGAGATGAGCAAAGCTGATATTGTTTCTGCACTTCACGGTTACAAAGATGGTTCTTACGGTGGTCCAATGAAAGGTCTTATGAAAGGTCAAGTAGCTTCTCTTTCTGATGCTGACATGACTGCAATTGCTGAGAAAATCGGTAAGTAGTAAGTCTTTATAAACAAGTCTTTATGACTTGTTTATCCTTCTGTTTTTAATCCACACACTCTTTATTTTTTTAAATCACTTTTAAATACTACTTCTTAATCCACCATCTTTGTAATGATATGTCTTTGTAAATCTTTATTTAAAACGCCATTTTCTAAGGCTTGAGAATAAATACTAGAAACCTTTTGTGAGTTTTTAAGATAATCAAAATGAGGAAAATGGTTTTTCCAAGCATCTGAGATTAACTGCGTTGATACTTGCTCGATTAGCCATGACTTAAAAAGGGTAAAGCCTAAAAATAAAAATATTGTAGATACAATAGATGAGATGATAAGTGCGTGACAATCAATCTTTGCTAATTGTGTATGAAAAAGAAAGGATAATGGCATTGTCACAAGTAAAAAAAGGGCAAAGTAAACAAAATAGATACGTCCAAGACGAACTCTAAACCCTTTCATATTATATTCAAGGTTCATACCATCATTATAGATTTTATTAGCATACATAAGTTCTTTAAAAAGCATAGGCTGTTTAGATATTTTAAAGACAAAGGGGATAATTTTAGTTTGTATAAGATTAGAAATAGGAGAAAATACGCTCATTTAGTACACGTCCATAGATTTTTTCTTGTATTATACTGTATAATTTCAAAAATTATAAAAGGGCATCTCTTTAAGAGATACTCTCAAAAGGAAAACACAATGGCTAAGGCAACTGCACGTCATATATTAGTAGATACAGAAGAAAAATGTTTGGCTCTTAAGGCTGAAATAGAAGCAGGAAAAGATTTTGCTGAAGTAGCAAAGGAAAACTCTTCATGCCCTTCAAAGGCTGAAGGTGGAAACCTTGGTGAGTTCACTCCAGGTCAAATGGTACCAGAGTTTGATAAGGTATGTTTTAATGATGAAGTAGGCGTGGTTCATGTTGTTAAAACACAGTTTGGTTATCACTTAGTAGAAGTTACTTCAAGAAGCTAAGTTCTTTTTTTTTAAGGCTTTTATTTTTTCTTTAAAAAGGATAAAAGTTTTATTTTAAGAATCACAATACCTATCTTCATGATATAAATAATTTATTTTTTGTAACTCTTTATATTGTGGAAATTTATTTTCTAATGGTATGAAAAACCTCGACATACTCCCATTTATATAATGGATCCCCTCTTTTAAGACTAATAAAATAAGATTTTTTAATGCTTAAGTTAGCAATTTTTTTAGGGAGGATATTATTAGTCTTTTATAGTTCTCAATGTGTTTGCATAAGACTATCTTAAGACAAAAAATGTGTAATTTTTGTAAGTCTCTTAAAGAAAACTTCTGTTATCATTTCATAAATAAAATCCTATTATAGGATATAAGGTAAATTATGTTTTTTGATCCAGGCTTTATGGGGACACGCGCTCCTATGTATTTAGATATTGTGGGAATTTTCTTTGGTTTGCTTCCTTTTTTAATGTTCTTTTCTATTCGTTATGCAGTTAAGGGTGATATTAAAAAGCACCTCGTTTCTCAGGCTACTATCTTCGTTTTAACACTTATCTTTGTAGTTATTTTTGAAACGGGTATGCGTATGGCAGGAGGTTTTCGTACCTATATTGAAAACTCACCGGTTAACTATACCTTTTTCATCGCCTTCTTAATTGTGCATGTTTTAGTAGCTATTGCTACCTTTAACCTTTGGTCGTATCAATTGATTACTTCGGTAAAGGCATATAGAAAGGGTGAACTTAGAGTCGGAACAGGACAAAGACATAAGAAGATTGCTAAGATTTTAATAATAGGTATTTTTATAACTATTGCCCAAGGTGTAGGGATTTATTACTTCTTATTTATGATGTAAGTTTAATTACTTACATCATTTGTGAGTTGCTCGAAGTTTCCAAGTGTTTCTGCTTCTGCTGTTATATCTCTTAGCTTATAAATCTCTTTTTTATCAATTAAAAACTCTTTAACTGTTTTAAAACTTCCCGTATCTAACATAGCTGAAGATGTTTTCTTTTCAATAAGTAGTAACATAAGACAAAGTGTTGAAGAAGAAAAATTTGGGATGAAACTGTCTTCAGAATTAATCACATCAACTTTAAAGTCAGCAAGATTTTGTATAGCACTTATGACATTAACAATGGGAATATCGCAATATCCTGCAACAAGTTGAGCTAAGTCACCTGGAGTCATTGGACGGATATAATCACTATCATCTAAGGTTGAGGCTAACATATACCTTCCAATAGCATTATTAATAAAGGACAAGATATCGTCTTCAATAACTTGTGGATCAGAGTCCGCCAAACTTAACATAGTTATTTCAATATTAAGAGCTTCTTTGACTTGGTAGTTTAAAACACTGGCCAAGGCATCTACCTTATTATTACAAGGTGCATTAACAAGGACAGTAGACAGAAGTAAAAAGGCATCTGCTTCAATAACAAGAGGCCCTTGAGGATAGACCTTCTCATCAAAATGAAGCCTATGATAGATGGAAAAAAGCTTTTCACCCTTATCTTCAGTTGTAATTAACATAGCTTCAAGCTGAAGACCAGGTGAATGTGTCGGTAAAAGAAGGGAAAAATACTTGTCTTTATGAATAAGTTCGAGACTAGGATGTACCTCTTTTAGGGTCTTAAAGGCTAAAACAATATCAGGATTGTAAACTGGGGGGTAAGTAAGAATGAGTTTTTTAAGAAAGCTTCCTTCATCAGGTATGTGAAAGAGGCCATTTATAGTATTTGTATTTTGCATAGCGGATTATAAAGAAGATTGGTATAATTGCACCTTAGATATAAAAAGGTAGAAAAATTTATGAATTTAACTAAGAAACTATTACACGCAAGCCTATTAACAAGTTTACTCTTTACTTTAAGTGGATGTTTTAATAAAACTATTGAACCTAGGGAACTTACAAAGGTAAAAGAAATAAGTATTAAGGGTACAAGCTATATCCCTGAATATAAAGGACTTGACCCTTATCTTCTAGCGGATGATGAAGTAGTCTTAGGAAATAAAGAAATTTGGTATATTCATAATGAAAAGCTTTATTTATTTGCAGATGAAGATAATAAAGAACAATGGTTTTCAAGTATTAGAATAACAAATGAGTTAGCTACAAAGAAATTAAAAATCATTACCGGGCCAACTGAAGAAGAAGTGTTTGAAGATATATCAGATACCTTTATGAATGGCTCTGCTCATTAAAAAAGCTTTTTACCCTATCTTCAAGCCAAAAGTTTGGTTTGAAGATACTTCCTTTTATAAAACCCACATGACCACCATTATCACTTATAAGTAAGTCCACACAGGCTGAAACCTCTGTCTTGTCTGGCACAATAGAAGAAGGCATAAAGGGATCATCTTTGGAATGTATAAGTAGGGTAGGCACCTTAATACCTTTTAAAAACTGTTTGGCACTATTTTTAGCGTAATAATCATAAGCATCTTTAAAACCATTAGCAGGGGCAGTATAAATGTCATCAAACTCAAAAATAGTTTTAATTTTTTTAATTCGGGGTATGGAAAGATTAAGGCTTGTAACAAGATCAAGTTGTTTAGCCTTTGTTAGGAGTTCTCTTTTTAGGATTTTAAGCAAGTATCCTTGATAAACCTTAGCCACACCCTTATTAATATAATGTGTGCAGGTCCCAAGTTCTAGGGGCGCACTTACAGATACTGCCCCAGAAAGAGGACTGTTTTTTCCATAAGAGTTTAGTAGCTTTAAGAGCATATTCGCACCTAAAGAATACCCAATAGAATAAATTTCTGCTTCTTTAAACCTTTGTGAAAGCATTTGTATAAACTCACGTGCATCTTCCGTTTCCCCTGCATGATACATTCGTAAGGCCTTATTTGGCTTCATCCCACAGCTTCTAAAATGCATTAAAACACAAAGATAACCCTCTTTAGATAAGCTTTGCATCATGCCTTGTATGTAATGAGACTCAGATGAACCACCTAGTCCATGAAAAAGAACACAAACTTTTTTATATGTTTTTGCCGTAGGTTCTTCACTCCATACTATTTCAGTGAAATCACCATCTTTAAAAACAAAGTCTTCTCTTAAATAGTTTGTACTTTTCTTAGGTATAAGAAGAGGTAAAATCGTTTGGATATGGGGAATTTTTAAAGGCCAAGAGGTCCTAAAAGTCATTTATCAAATATCTCACAGGCTAAACCAACGGGAATAGGATCAAGTAGTTTGATTTCAATGGTATCATCAGAGGCAGTTTTAAAAAGTTGATAAGGCACATATAAAAGACGAGCAGAAAGCTTATTATCAGCCTTAAAGTTCTTTTCTTCTATATGTAAACGAATGCCTGTAGATACAGAAGGATTGAAATTATCAGGAATAGTGACATTTGAAAGCAGAGCAAGGGCAATTATTTTCTCATCCTTAGCCTGAACTCTAAGAATATCTAAAAGCTCTTCATAACGAATTTCTCCATCCATCTGCTCAACACTAATATGATGCGTATTATTCTCAGTATCCAAGACCATAGCAAAAGACTCAAGACTTTGTCCCTTAGTAAGTTGAACAGAGGCATATGCAACACATTCTTCAAGCATTAAAAAGAGTTCTTCATTATCCAATTATCATCCTTGAAATTATATGTTTTATTATACTTTCAAAATGTAATTTTTGTACTTAAATACCTTGACTTAGTGTATAATCCACAACATGATTACCTTTAGCCTTTCTGACCTTCGTCTTATTTGTGATTCTGCTACCTTCTCTAGGGGATATGATTATAATGAGGCCTCTTATTCCATAATCAAGTCTGTTAAGATGGCAAGTGATGATATTATGCAAATCATGTCTACTACAACAGGGTCTAAACTTTATAAACAAAGTATTAACATTTATAATCAAGACAGTGGAATTAAGATTATTGGAAAATGTTCGTGTCCTGTTGGGCGAAACTGCAAACATGTAATATCCTCGTCTTTAGCATACTTAGATGAAGCTCAAGACGAGATTGAAGATGAAATTTTTGAAAAATTTGAATTAAAAAAAGAGCCTGACTCAATAAACTTCAAGGTAGCTTTTCAGGCACTGCAATAGATGAATCTCGTACATCTACTGTTCTTTTATACTCCCTTCATTTAGATAAATATCATAAAGAAGTAGAACTTTCTGTATTTACGGCAAGAATTTTAAAAAGTGGGGGATATGGAAAGGTAAATAGAGCGAGGGTAAATACCTTGTTTAACCAATATAAGCCCCCTGAATATATTAAAAAAGAAGATAAAGAAGCAATTTCCCTTTTTAGACTCTTAGCTGAGGGTCTAAAAACAACCGCCGTTTTAAAGGGTAAGTTAGGCGCATTAGTGCTTGAAGCTGCTATTGCAACCTCACGGTGCTATTGGCAACGTTCTTTTAAAAAGCCTCTTAGTAATGCGAATGACAGAGAACTTAAGCTTTGCTGGAAGGAAGATGAGCTATATGCTAGGCTACATGTAGATGTAGGTGAAGACACAGAGCTTATGGACACTAAGCCTTTATTATGTGTAGATACTGTCTTTAAAACGGTTTCAAAGGTAATAACAAACTTAGGTTCAGATCAACTTGCATTATTAAGGTCTGCTCCAAGTGTGGCTAAAGATGAAGTCTCAGAGCTTTCTCTTAGTTTAAGTGAAAAAGTTCCTATGCTAAGAATTGAAAGTCCTCAAAGTCTTGAGCTTGAAGAATATTTGTATAAGCAGATAAAGCCTGCACTTTTCTTAGGAATGAATAAGGGTGAATATAGCATTGAAATGCAGTTTGAGTATGATGACTTCAGTGTTAATGCCTTTGGTGGATTTAACAGCTTTGTTGTAGCAGAGCAAAAGATAAAAATTTCAAGAAACCTTGAAGAAGAAGCCTCATATATAAACACTATACAAAGCTTTGGCTTTACCTTATCTCAGGGCTTTTTAAAAACAAAGAATATGTCTACATGGAAACATTTTCTAGATAGCCTAAATGACTTACAAGATCAAGGCTTTGTAATTTCTAAGAGAAATGACTTTAAACTTGATTTTCAAAATATTAAAGAGGTAAGTGTTCAAGTAGAAGAAACCTCACATTGGTTTAATCTTAGAATGGACATTAACTATCAAGACCAAGAGCTTCAACTCCTTCCTATCATCTCTAAACTTTTAGAAGAGGGCATAGATTTAGACCTTGAAGATGAAGTGTATTTTGAAGTGAGTGAAGATAGCTTTTTAGCCTTACCTTCTGAGGTCTTAAAACCTATTTTAAAGACTTTTTATGAACTTCTTGATAAGCCAAACTCTGAAGGGTTTAAGCTTCAAAAATTTGAGGCTAAGGTCTTAGATAACTTTAATGACTCTTTTAAAATAAAAGACACAACGAAACTAAAAACCATTAAAGAAGAGCTGTCTAAGCCCTTTGAACTTCCTAAAGAAATTGAAGGCTTACAAGCGGACTTAAGAGATTATCAAAAAGAGGGTGTAGCCTGGATGCAGTTTCTACGGCGTTACAGTTTTGGTGGAATTTTAGCTGATGATATGGGGCTTGGAAAAACAATACAAACCTTAGCTAATCTACAGTTAGAAAAAGAAGCAGGGCGTTTAAATAAGCCTTCTTTGATTATTGCCCCAACCTCACTTTTGGGAAATTGGAAAAATGAGGCACAAAAGTTTACACCAGAACTAAGAGTTTGCCTGTATTACGGGTCTGAACGGGCTAAAGTCTTAGATGACATTAATAAATATGATATTTTAATAACAACATATACCTTAGCTAATATAGACAGTGAAGACTTAAAAAAACAAGACTTTTATTATCTTATTTTAGATGAGGCTCAACGTATAAAAAATGCTAAAACAGCGGCAGCAAAGGCGATAAAAAGCTTGAATGCTCAGTACTACTTAGCTCTTTCAGGTACGCCTATGGAAAATCATTTGGGAGAGCTTCACTCACTTTTTGACACGGTAATGCCAGACTTTCTAGGCTCAATTAAAACCTTTAAAGCCTTGTATCAAAACCCTATAGAAAAAGAAAGAAATACCCAGGTCCAAGAAAGGTTAAATGCTAGAATAAAACCTTTTATGCTCAGACGAACCAAACAAAAGGTGGCCAAAGAACTTCCTCCTAAAACAGAAATAGTTCGTTCCATCACCTTACATAAATCTCAAGCACAACTGTATGAAACTATTCGTGTAAGCATGGAAAAATCTGTACGTGAAACTATCAAAGAAATGGGTATAGGTGCCTCACATATTTCTATATTAGCGGCACTTTTAAAGCTAAGACAAGTATGTTGTGATCCTAGACTTTTGAAGATAGAAGAAGCACAAAAAGTGCAAGAATCAGCAAAGTTAAAAACGCTGATGGACTTAGTGATTGAGCTTAAAGAAGAAGGTCGAAAGATACTTATATTTTCTCAATTTACAAGTATGCTAGATATTATTGAAGATCAGATGATACAAACAAAAACGACATATGCCAAACTCACAGGTTCAACGCGTAAAAGACAAGAACAAATTGATTTCTTTGATAAGGGTGAAGCAGATGTTTTTTTAATCTCACTAAAAGCTGGTGGGGTAGGACTTAACCTTACTACAGCGGATACAGTTATACATTATGATCCTTGGTGGAACCCTGCCGCTCAAGACCAAGCAACAGACAGAGCTTACCGAATTGGCCAATATAAACCCGTTTTCGTGTATAAACTTATTGTTGAAAATTCGGTAGAGAGCAAGATTATGAAGATGCAAGATGATAAAAAAGCCTTAGCTAATGCAATTTATGAAGGTAAAGAACTTGGCTTTTCTAAGATGAATGAAAAAGATTTACTTTCTTTATTTGAATAAGACCCTTATATAATAAAGCAATTCTAATTCTTCTTGTACAATAGCAAAATCTAATCTTGTTGCACATTTAATACACATCTATTCTTTAAACTCCGGCCATCAAAACATGAATGGAGTTTAGAATGAAAGTTAAAACAGTCTTAGATACAGCAGGTATTCCAGCTGACCCTCAAGGTAAGGGTGGAACAGGAGCAACAGGTGTAGCTACTTCTGAATTTAACAAAAATGTACATATTCACCGTGGAATTATTGGTGATACAAAGGCAACATCAGGAAAGAGTGATTTAGATTCTAGAGTGCATAGATGGTTAAACCCCGTAGCTGAAGTTACAATTGTTGTAGGACAGTAAAATGTTTAGTTCACGAATTAAAAAGAGCCTTATAGTTCTTTAAGTCTTCAGCGTGAATCAGCAGGCTTACTTGATTATTATTCTGGAACCTCTAGCTATAAGCCTGAGGCTGGTTTAGCCGGGGCGGGTGAAGTGATTCTTAGGTATGCTCTTACTTCTTAATGGTCTGTTTTTGGAGGTGAGAGGTATTATCTTTATGATAAAGAAGTAAACAATTCACCTCTTACTGATTCAAATGATATTACCCAAGCCTTTATAGGCGCAGGTTATAGATTTTAATTCAGCATGACTAAAGTCCTAAGCTTTTAAAATTTTATGGCATAATTAAGTACTTAAATAAAAGGTGCTTTATGCCTGAACTATGGATAGCCTTAACGGGTTTTATTATGCTCTTTCTTTTTTGGCGACAGATTATGATTTTTAAGCTGCGTCAAAAAATAAATTATGCTCCACTTATCGTGATTGTTGGACTTGTTTCTTCTATTTCTCTTTTTGTCTTTTCAGCTGAAAGTGAAGCGCTTAAGACAGACATCGAGTATGCACTTATGCCCTTACTTATTTCTTTAATATTTTATATGCCTATGTACTTAATGCATCAGATTCGTATTAATGATACTAAGTTAGTAGAAGAAGAAAATGAAAAGCAATTACGAACATTTTTATCTTATATACAAGAGTATTTTACTGTCTTAGATGATAAACTCAGCAATATCCAAAGTAATGAAATGAAAACACTAGATGCTGTTCAAATGACAATGAAAAATGAGCTTTCAGTTTTTTCACGTCTTTCTTCAGGTCAAGAGATGCTATCTGCTAAGATTGAAGCTATGCACTCTCATGAGGAAACAGCACTTTCAAAGATACATGAATTCTTAGGTAAAGACATGCATGACTTAGATACAGTTGTTCATAGGCATATTGACATCTTACGTATAGCAGAGCAAGACCATTTCAATAAGACAAATGCCGTATTAAACAATATGTATGAACATAGTGGGAATAAAGAGCTTTTAGAGATTGTGTCCTTAATGGCAGCAAAGTTTGAAAACTTAGAAAGCAGCATGAATGCAAATGCTTCAGAACTGGTAAATGGAGTACAAGATCAACTCAAACAAGCACTGAAAAGTATAAATACTGAACTTAAAGATACTAAGCAATTAAGCGAAACCTTACATCTGTCCACCCAAGAATATGAAATGAAGTTAGAACAACTTCATAAGCAGGCTTCCTTACTACTTCAAAAGTCAGACATCATTCATGAGAGTATGGAAGATACTTATACGCAGACTCAAAAAGTTCGTCCTATTTATGCCTCATTAAATGACCTTATTGGAAGGTTGATGGATATTTACGCAGAATATAAACAAGCAAAAAAAGAGTTACAAATCTTAGCCGCAGACCTAGGTAAAGCTGAAGAAAGACACTTTGATCAAATGGATAAGAAGCTAGATGACTTAGGCATAGATATACATGATAAAATAGAACAATCCTTGCGTGAACTGCAAGCACACTATCATATAGCAGACAAAGAAGTGAGTAATACGGTAAAAACCTTAGCCGCGAAGGCTCAGCTTCACAAGTCTTATTCAGAAGAATAAGACGAAGGAAACAACATTATTAATAACATATCTTTTTTGACATATATAAACCTTAATGCAATAGAATTAGTTAAACGATACCTCATAAATAATATGCTGGGAGCATATTGTATTGAGTAAAGTAGCATCAATGGATACCATCATAAAGTTTTTCATAATAATCTTCTTGACATATATAAACCTTAATGCAATAGAATTAGTTAATCGTACAAAAGTAATGATGGGAACATATATATCCATTTCCCTGCCTAAAGACAAACTTTTTCTTTCTTCCTTAGCCTTTGAACGACTTAGACAAGTGGAACTGTCCTTGTCGTCTTATGATGAAGAAGCAGAGATATATAAGCTTAATCATAATAAAAAAATAATTCTTAGTTCAGATACATATGAAGCCCTTGTTTTATCTCAGCAGTATTATGAAATAACAAGACAATATTTTGATATTACTATTGGTTCTATAACTAAGGGCTTATTTCATTTTGGCGAAATCCAGCGTATCCCAAGTAAGAAAGAACGTTTAGATGCTAGAGTTGACTTTAATGGCCTGCATTTTACAAAACATAAGGCTTGGATTGATAAGGGTATTAAGATTGATTTAGGAGGGATGGGAAAAGGCTTTGGAGTTGATAAGGCAGTAGAACTCTTAAAAGACAATAATGTAAGCACAGGCGTTATTTCCTTAAGTGGTGATATATATTGTCTTCATGCCTGTGATATGGCTATTGAAGATCCATTCTCTTCAAAGGTCTTGGTCCGTTTCACTATGTCTCGCTCAAATACGGCTATCTCAACAAGTGGAAACTACCGCCGATATGTTCAAAGTAAAGAATATAATCATCTTATTAATCCTAAAACAAGACAGTCTCAAAAAAGCTTTGCTTCAATAAGCCTACTTTCTACAAAGCATTCTAATGTAGACTTAGACGCTTACGCAACAGCGGCATCTGTTATGCCTAAAGATAAGGCATTGTTTTTTTTAAATAGTATGAAAGATATTGCTTATTTAGTGATAGATACTCAGAAAAAGATGTATATCAATAAGCTTTTTAATACCTTAGTTAAAGACCTTCATTTTGTAAACCCTTTAAACTTGCATAAAAGAGTATATATAAAAGCAGTCCCATTAACATTTCAAAGCTCCAAAAAGCTATAAGTTTTACCCAAGCAAAGAACTCAAACCCATAAATAATACCAAAGGGTGAACAGATATCTATAAGTGCAGAGATAAAAAGAGAGCTAATTAGAAGTTGTTTTTGCTGAGTTGAGATGATCTTGGTGAAAAGTAAAAAGTGAGCATACACAAAGATAGTAGTAGAGATAGCAAGAAAATGTGGTACGGCTGTTTCCAGCAAGCCCTCAAAACTCTTTTTCATAATAAATTGTTCTTCACTTCCTGCAAAGTAGATGTATATATCACTTGGTATTAAGCCAAACTTTTCTATAAATAACCATATCCCACTTACAAGCTGTAGTGAAATAAGACCTAGGGCAAAAAAAAGTAAGAAAGAAAAGAGTCTTATAGAACTCACTTAAATAAGACTTGTTTTAAGATGATAACTAAGGCATAAATACCACTAAAGTGCCATAAGAGATTAAAACCTATAAATCCATATACAAAGATATCACTAAAAAAGTAGGTGAGGGTTAAAAACAAAAAGCTCAATAAAAGCGAAAGCATAGAAATAAAGATAATCATTTTTTTATGAAAGAAGTTTAGTTTAACACGCAAGATAATAGCCAATGTAGTGAATAAGGCTAAGATAGCTAAAAAGAGCGAAATATGAAAGTGCTCAAGTAAAGACAGTAGACTAAGCGCTTCTATATACTCATCAGGGTTTCCCTTGAGTGTTGAAAGAACCTCATTAATACTAAAGCCAAAAAAGTTAAAGATATAAAAAAGATCACCTACAAAGTAAAGTAACATCATGAAGGCATAAAATCCTAAAAGTAGGGAAAAGTTAGGATTTGAATGGATGTCTTTAGAAACAAGAAACTTCATGGTTTATTTGCCGTACTTTACTTTCCATACAGCTAGCATTAACTTAGCTGAATTAGCGGCTGAAAAAGCAGAAAGGGTAGCACCTGAAAGATTAGGGATAGATTCTTTAACCTTGATGTTGTCTTCTACTGTCTTGTCTATAAAAAGGTCTAACCAACGTTCTTTTTGAATATATTCAGGAGGTTCATTAAAAGCAATTACCTCAATAGAAGAAATCTTTCCCTGAGGGGTGATAAAGGTTATATAGGTACCTGTTTTTGAACGAACCTTATTTGTAAAAAGTCCGGCGTAGGCAATAACATTTTTATCTTTTTTAATGATATAAAAGGTAAAAATCTTACTTTCAAGTTTTTGTTGGGTGAGTTTTTGTACTTCTAGGGCCTGTGACTTTGTTAAAAGAATGGCTTTTTTCTTATACGAGGTATGTTGTGGATACGCAAGCTTAATCGCTTCATCTGGCTTAAGAAAGAGTTGAGCATGAAGGCTAGTGATAGCCATCATAGACACTAAGGAAAATAATAGTATTTGAGTTAATTTTTTCATGCTCGAATCTTAACGAAAATTAGCTTAGGTATTCTAGAGCTAACTCTAGAATACGAAACCCATACCTAATTCGAAACGGTCATCATCAACAGTTTTACCTTCTTCACCTTTATCAGCAAAAACATAATCAGCTTTTAAAACAACTTGTGGGTGTGGTTTCCAATTCAGTCCAATTGTTGTTTGCTTAGTATCTTCATAAGAAAATGTTGTGCTATCTGCATTAACACCTTTATCATACTTATTGGTTACTTCATATTGTGCAAATGGAACCCAGTCTCCATAAGTATAGTTTAGATTTGCATAATAACCAAAAGCTTCATCAGTCGCCTTATTATTATGAAATCTAGCTACTTCTTCTGCACTACCAATTTTGTGTGTTGCATACATTACATTTGCTTCAAATCCAGCAAGTTTAGCCGTCGCATGAACTTCCCATAAATTAACATCAACATCATTTAAACTTACAGCTTCATTTGCACCTGTACCACCAACTGTAGTAGAAGCATTTTGACCAGCATTACCATAATAGTATGAACCTGCGATATTAAGTCCTTCAATTGGAGAGTAATCAATACGTGCAAAGTAACCTGCATCATCTGCTGCTGATTTACTTCCTTTTGAACGCATTTTACGAAGGTCCGAACCTTTAGTGGCATCAAAACCAGCTACGATACCTGTTTGGTATCTTAATCCCTCAACAATATCTCCATATACCATAGCCCCATTTTCAAACCATGTTGAAGGAATAATATCAACTTCAGTCGTTGGTCTAGCAACAGTATTAAAAAGTGTTGGTTCATGATTAACAGCAACTAAACCAATAGGAAGTACATAAGTACCTACACGAAAGTTTAAAGATTTATTTACTAAGAAATCAAGAGCAAGCATTTCAACTTCAGTTTCTCCATTCTCAGCGCTTCCCCCATGCTCAAATTCAATTTCAGAATTTAGGATTATATTATCTGTAAAACGGTAACCAAAGTATAAAACAGCTCTATACGCATCAGCTTTATCTTTTGTTTTTGTTACACCATCTTTTGTTGTAGTCCCTTGATTTCTATAGTTGGTATAATCAACCTTACCATATCCACCAACAGATAATTTATTTTTATTTGTATAAACCTTAGAAGCACCTGGCGACATTCCTGCATATGATTCACCACTATAGTTTCCAAAAGAATCAGCTACCTTAGAGTCTGCTACTTCTTGAAGAAGAGAGTCAGTTTTTTCTTCTGTCTCAGATGTCTTAGTTTCCATTGCGTCAAGGCGTTCTGTCATTGCCTTAAGTTGAGCTCTAAGAGCGTCTGTTTCTGCGTCTGCGAAAAGTGATGTTGTTAATAGTGAAGCAACAGCTAAAGAAATAAGTATTTTTTTCATGTTTATAATCTCCCAATTACTACTGATAATTAATATCAGTTATTTGTTTGTTGAGCGAATAGTAGTGATATTTATTATCATTGTCAAGGGTTTTAGTAATTATTATCATAATCTTTTAGTAAAGAGGATAAAAAATGTCCTCTTTACACATTTTACACATTTTATTTAAAATAGAGCTAGAAAAAGTAAATAAGGGTAAAGACTTAAGCCTATGATTAAGAGCATAGGATGAAGGGGTTGTTCAAGCATAAGTTTGAGTTCAGCACTTAGCTCTTGTAGAACATAATATTTATGAATGAGCAATACCTTGAAAATAATATCTATACTCTTAATTATCAAAATAAGGAGAATCCATAAATTATAGTTAGACGCGTAATAAAGATACATGCTTAAGATGAAACTAGGATGCATAAGATACAAAAGGTAAGGACTTTTTTGATAATAAGTATATATCTTTTCAATCATAACTAAGAGGGTGGGTGATTTTTGCCAATAAATCTCAAAGATCTCAGTGCTAATAAAAAGTATTAAAAATAGAAGTTCATTTGTCATATGAAAGGATAATCTATCTTTGCTATAAAGGTCCTTATCTGTTTAAGTAAAAATTGAAGGTATTATAAAATAAGTACTGATTCCTTTTGCACCAAGTTTTGGCTTCTAAATCAAGTTTGACCTTCTACGACATCTTCCAAATGACTTAATGTAGATAAGCTGATATTTAAAAAAAAAGCACAAGG
>DTVI01000365.1 GCA_012963655.1 Sulfurimonas sp. | reverse complement strand
GGTCTGCAAAAATTTGGACTCATTGGAGAGTCACTGTCAAACTCCTTGTTGTTTAATATATCTCTGTTAAAAATATTTCTACAAAGTTTGAAATAAAAGAAGAAAGGTTCCTTTTGGATGCTTATTTTAGGGTGCATATTCAACGCACGGCCTAATACCGTTTTCCCTGATCGTTGAGTTCCTAAAATTAATAGATATTCCATTTTTTTCAGTGTGGGAGATTAAATATATATAAAAAGGAATTAGGTGAGGTTCATGTGAGTAAATATTGCAGGCACAAGAAAATTTATAAAAGAGGTTCGAGCGGGACTATAAAGGAAAATTCCGGGAATTGTTTAAAAAACATAAGCCAACCGAGAATTATTTGATTCCATTATTTTATTTAACAGAGATGTTTCCTACCTGGCGGGTATTTGCCCGATAACATTCTTGGCAAGGAGCTAATTCCTCGGATTTATGCTCCAAATGTAGTTTTCGGGCCTCCTGCATTCTCTCACCATGCCATATATCATAAATTGAATTATCATTCAGATTGCCAATCACATATTTTGGGTGCTTATCAGCAAGGCAAAGGGGAATGACTCCATTCCACATAACACTGATCCGTTGGAACGGGTATTGGCAGGTGAAATCCGGTTTCATTTTAACCGGGCTTCCATCATGTTTATATTCCGGGGTAAAAGTCATATAGTCCACAATAGGATTGAAATAATTATGCATTTCCTTGAACCATTCGGTCCCTTTATCATCATCCCAGACACCATTAATTCGAATCTTTGGGTAACCCCCGCCCAATTCATCGCGGAGGTTGCGGAGATTTTTGGTTCTCTCAACAGTTCCCTTGAAGGTTAAAGGCGTGCGGATCTTATCGTAATTTTCCTCTAGGTCATCTACTGAAATAGTGATCCAGTCCACCCCTGCACGCACCAATTCTTTTGCTAATTTACCCTCGAGTCTTCCACCATGGGTGAAGAAGGAAACTTCCTTAACACCCATTTTCTTTGCATAGCAAACCATATCTACCAAGTGTGGATTAACGGTGGGTTCGCCACGCCAACTCAAACGTAATGAGTACAAATTGTACTTAACACATTCATCAACACCTTTCTTGAAAAGATCCAGTTTCATGGTTTTCATGGAAGTCCCACTGTAGTCTGCACGCTCCCGAAAGCACATTGGGCAATGTAAATCACAGGCGGCACACGAA
>DTVI01000364.1:980-4986 GCA_012963655.1 Sulfurimonas sp. | reverse complement strand
AAATATAAACAAACACCACTTCATATTGCTGCATATAATGAACATCCAAGTATTGTAAAATTTCTTATTGCCTCAGGGGCAGACATTAATATTAAGATGAAAAATGGCCGTACAGCCTTACATATAGCTGCTTTTTATGGGGACACAAAATCTATTTCTTACCTTTTAAGAGCAGATGCAAAGGTTAATGCTAAGGGTTTTGATGGAATTACTCCCTTACACAGAGCTGCTGAAGGTGGAGATGTAGAATCCATTAAGATGTTATTAGCTAATGGGGCAAAGGTTAATGGGCGAACAAGAGATTATGCTACACCCCTTCATATTGCAGCTTATATAGGAAATACACGTGCTACTGAGCTTCTTGTTAAAAAAGGGGCGAATCTAAAGGCAAGAAATTCAGATGGAAATACACCTCTTCAAGAAGCCCATGACGCAGAAGAAATTAAAACGATTCAAGCCCTTGAACGTATGGCTTTAAAATAAGGGGCTTTCTCTTCTTATTTTCCCCTCTTTTAAGCCATTCACCCTCCATATTTTTAGATATAATTACCCTACTTAAATAAAAGAGATAATAATGGAAAAATTTTTAGCAGAAGCAAAGGCCTCATCAAGAATATTTACCTCTTTAGGTGGCGCTGATAAAAACCGAATTTTACATGAAATGGCAGATGCGCTAGAATCTAATGTAGATCAAATTGTAGAAGCTAATAAGCTTGACATGATTGATGCAGATAAAAATGATTTAACATCAGCATTAAAAGATAGATTACTTCTTGATATCTCACGTGTAGAAGCAATGGCTACAAGCATAAGAGAAATCTCTGCACTTAAAGAGCCTGTTGGACGTGTACTTGATGGTTGGGTTTTAGATAATGGTATAAAAGTAGAAAAGGTTTCTGTACCTATTGGTGTTATTGGAATTATTTATGAATCTAGACCTAATGTAACCTCAGATACTGCAGCACTTTGTTTTAAAAGCTCAAATATTTGTATTTTAAAGGGTGGAAAAGAAGCAGAAAATTCTAATAAGGCTATTGCTAAAGTCTTAAAAGAAGTACTTGTTCAAAATGATCTTCCTTCTTCTTTAATCTCACTTTTACCTGACTCATCAAGAGAAGGTGTAGCCAAGCTTATTAAGATGGATAAGTATGTTGACCTTATTGTACCTAGAGGAGGGGAAGGGCTTATTTCTTACGTATGTGAGAATGCCTCTGTTCCTGTTGTAAAACATGATAAGGGACAATGTCATACCTATATCGGTAAAGATGCAGATGAAAAAATGGCAATTGAGATTGCTATTAATGCTAAAACACATAGACCTGGTGTATGTAACGCAATGGAAACACTTCTTGTTGATGAATCTATAGCCTTGGAGCTTTTACCAAAGCTAGCGTCGGCCTTTGCCAAAGAAGGTACTGAACTTAGAGGATGTAGTAAAACACAGTCTATTATCAAAGCAAGTCATGCAGGTGAAAAAGAATTTCATACGGAATATTTAGAAAATATTTTAAATATTCGCGTGGTAAAAGACGAAGATGAGGCAATTGAGCATATCATTAATTATGGTTCAGGACATTCTGAAGCTATCATTACTGAAAACTATACCATTGCAGAAAAGTTTTTAAATAGCGTTGACGCGGCGGCTGTATATCTTAACGCTTCTACACGCTTTACTGATGGTGGTTCTTTTGGTTTTGGAGCTGAAGTTGGCATATCAACGAATAAGCTTCATGTTCGTGGGCCTATGGGGATAGAAGGTCTAACAACATATAAGTTTAAACTTTATGGTTCAGGACAAGTGCGTTCTTGAATCTCTTAAAGATTGAAAATTTAGACTTTGGTTATTCTAAGGATGCACTTTTATATAAGGACTTCTCTTTAGAATTAAAAAAGGGTGAGATTAAAACGATAGTGGGGCCAAGTGGTTCAGGTAAGTCTACTCTTTTTGAACTCATAGTAGGAAACTTAAAACCCTTTGCTGGAAGTATTAAGGCAGGACATATTTCTCAGGTCTTTCAAGATCCTTACAGCTCTTTTCATAACTCATATAGTCTTATCAATCAAATAAAAGATGTTGCTTCTTTAGACGGACTAGATGGGTTTTTAGAAGAGATGGGCTTGGAAGGTTCACTTCTAGAGAAAAAACCTTTTGAACTCTCAGGTGGACAGCTTCAACGAGCTTCAATAGTGCGAGCCCTTTTAATGCGTCCTGAGCTTCTTTTATTAGATGAACCAACATCAGCCTTAGATAATGTTATTCAGCTTGATGTAATGCGTCTATTGCTTAAACACTTAGATACAGTGGCCATGCTTTTAATTACGCATGAACTAGAACTAGCACAATGGTGCTCAGATGAAATTATAGAACTTTAAAAAGAGAAATAATGATACTTTATATACATGGCTTTGCTTCTTGTGGCAACTCAAATAAAACAAAACTATTAAGAGAAAACTTTCCTAAGGTTCTTTGTCCTGATATCCCTGTTGACCCTGATGAGGCCCTGTCTTTTTTACAAAAACTGGTTGTGGCAAATAATGTTGACCTTATCATAGGCTCTTCATTAGGTGGATTCTATGGGGCTTACTTAGCCGAAAAGTTTCAGATCAAAACAGTCTTATTAAATCCATCAACTCAACCCTTTTTAACACTTGCTCCTTATGTAGGAACAAATACCTTCTTTTGTTCTGGTGAGAGTTTTGAATGGACTAAAGAACATGTTACTAAGCTTTGGTCTTACGCGGTGGCTAAGAACAGTATTAAAGCACCTATATTGGTACTTCTTCAAAAAGAAGATGAAGTTTTGGATTATACTAAAGCTGAAGCTGTTTATGAAAATTATGAGGTTGTTGTTCAAGAAGGTGGTAATCACCGTTTTGAAAACCTAAATGAATATATTAGTAAGATAAAAGACTTTATAAATGAAGTTTAAAAAATTGTAGGACAAGTAAAACTATGTTTTGATAGAATATATTTTCAATTATCGCAATAAGAGATAGACAATATAAAGGTATATATAATGAATTTAGCGCAGAAAGTACTTTCCGTCAATAATGATCTTCCTATTCGTACAGGTGCTCCTGTACACAGTGGCAAGGTGCGTTCTGTATATTGGTTGAATGATAGTGATAGTAAACGCCTTATACAAGAAAAATCTTATGATGTACCTCTTGACACACCCTTAGCAATTATGGTTATAAGTGACCGTATTTCTGCCTTTGATTGTATTTGGAATGGTGAAGGCAACATGCGAGGGGTCCCGGGTAAGGGTGCTGCTTTAAATGCTATTTCAAACCATTGGTTTAAACTTTTTAAAGAAAAAGGACTTGCGGACAGCCATATCCTTGATATCCCACATCCTTTTGTTTGGATAGTACAAAAAGCCAAACCAGTTATGATTGAAGCAATTTGTCGTCAGTACATTACAGGTTCAATGTGGCGTGCTTATGAAAAAGGGGAACGTGAATTTTGTGGTATTAAGATTGCTGAAGGTTTAGGCAAAGACACAAAATTGCCTGAACTCCTTCAAACCCCTTCTACTAAGGGGATATTAAAGGGTATTGCGGGTGTTCCTGAGGTAGATGATGTGAATATCACACGTCAAAATATTGAAGATAATTATGAAGCCTTTAATTTTAAATCTTTAGAAGATATAGGCCTTTATGAAAAGCTGTTGACCCAAGGCTTTGATATGATTTCTCAAGAGCTAGAAGACATTGACCAAATCTTTGTGGACACAAAATTTGAATTTGGTTATGTTAAAGATGTTAAGGGTAATGATAAACTCATTTACATGGATGAGGTAGGGACACCTGATTCGTCACGTATTTGGGATGGGGCACAATACCGCGAAGGTAAGGTGGTTGAAAATTCTAAAGAAGGTTTTCGTCAGTTACTCTTAAAGCATTTTCCTGATCCTGATATTTTATTAAACAAGTCACGTATGCGTGAACGTGAAGCCTTAGCCCGTGATAATGCTCTGCCAACAGAAGTTTTGATGAATCTTTC
>DTVI01000364.1:0-954 GCA_012963655.1 Sulfurimonas sp. | reverse complement strand
TACAGATTTAGCTGAAAAAATTACGGGTAAAAAGATTGTACTTTCGGATGATCCAAAGGCCGAGATTATTGATATTTTACGAGAGAAGTATCAGCTTATTGATTAAGGTTTCTGACTTTTCTTTTAGTGGGAGTGTTAAGAAGATAAACTAAGGTCTCAAAAAGAAAAGTATGAAAAAATAAACTTAATGCCTAAGTATCCAATAGCTGCAAAAAGTATGGTTCCAAATAAGTTTAGAAGCATATTTAAAGCGGCAAGTCCATAATGCCCTGAGTGTAAAAGTATAAAGCTTTCCATTGCAAATGTAGAATAGGTTGTTAGCGCACCCAACATACCGGTTGTTATAAAACTATAGATACGGGCATCTTGTGAAAAGAAGGTTGTAAATATGAAAATACCGAACATAATTCCCATTAAAAGACTACCAAAAAGATTTACAAAAAGGATTCCATAAGGAAGGGTGTGTGGATAATTATGTGAGATGTAATTGTTGATTAAGTAGCGCAAAGATGCACCTATAAATCCACCACTACCTACGGCTAATAAGGTCGCTATGTTCATCATATACTTCTTGCATTTTTATTTGTAGGTTTACTAACCACTCTTTATCATCTCTATTGGCATCAAAGGCATCTAGATAAACAACGTGTATTTCTTGCTTAAAAGGATGAAAAATTCTTGGACCTGAATCAAAGACCTTTGAAGTACCTACTAAGACAACAGGTTGGACACGTAATTTAAGCTTATCAGCTACCATCTTGGCCCCAGGTCTAAACTTACCCATACGTTGATTCTTTGAACGTGTTCCTTCAGGGAAAATAGCGACAACACGGCCTTTTTCAATTCGGTCCTTACATTCTCTAATAAGTGAAATAATAGCTGTTTTAGAGCCTCGCTGAAGAGGGATGTCATCAGGAAGCTTGACCCCAAGACCTAACCAAGGCATATCAAAAA
>DTVI01000363.1 GCA_012963655.1 Sulfurimonas sp. | reverse complement strand
AATGCTTTCAACGCTAAAAAAAGATGAAATTGTAAACCTTGCTATTGAGGTTGTGATAAAACTTGTAGTTTTAGGGGTTATTTTATTTTATGCTTTTGAAATCATTAGACCCTTTATTATTCCTGTTATTTGGGGCATTATTATTGCGGTGACTTTTTCTCCTGTGCTTAATCACCTTGAAAAGAAGTTTAGGATTAAACGAAGTATATTAATTTCTATTTTCACTCTAATTGCAATTTTAGCTCTTGTGGTGCCTACTTATTTACTTTCAGACTCAGTTATAAGCTCTTCAACAAAACTTGTCCAGCATTTAAAAGAGGGTACCTTGAAAATTACTCCTCCTAATGAGAGTGTCAAACAGTGGCCTCTGATTGGTGAAATAGTATATGAAAGATGGAGTGCGGCAGCGAGTGACTTTGAGAGTACACTTTTGAAATTCCAGCCAAAGGTTAGGCAATATGCAGGAAGCATAGTTTCTGGGATTGGTAGTGCATTAGGAGGGATATTACAGTTTGTTGTATCTTTGATTATTGCTGCTGTTTTCTTAGGAAAGAGTGAGGGAAGTGTTAAACTTTATCATGCTATTTCAAAACGTCTTATCGGGGAAAAAGGTGTACAGTGGGCCGAACTCTCTGCGCTTACGATTAGATCAGTGGTTCAAGGTGTGATTGGTATTGCCATGATTCAAGCTATTTTATCTTTTATTGGGATGGTTATTATAGGTGTTCCTTTTTCGTGGTTATGGGCATTTTTAGTCTTGTTTTTAGCAATTATTCAACTTCCTACTATTATTGTTTTAGGTCCAGTAATTGCCTACGTTTATTCTTATACTGATCCTACCTGGGCAACAGTTTTCGCCATATATAGTCTTTTAGTAGGTGTAAGTGATAATTTTTTAAAACCTTTAATGCTAGGGCGTGGGGTTGATATCCCTATGCTTGTTATCTTACTTGGTGCCATTGGGGGAATGATTCTTTCAGGAATTCTTGGCTTATTTGTAGGGGCCGTTGGTCTTGCTCTTGCGTATAAACTTTTTATTACCTGGTTAGAAGAAGAGCCCCAGGCTTAGTATGCATCATATTTCTAAAGAAAACAATTTTATTTATTTGTTTATAGGTCTTATTATCTTGTTGTTTTCTACGGCATTGATGAAGCAAGTTCAGTCTGTTTGGCTAGACGATGTGATTGAGCCATAAGTGGGACTTTAT
>DTVI01000362.1 GCA_012963655.1 Sulfurimonas sp. | reverse complement strand
GCTTTAGATGAACCTTTAATTTAACTGTAAAATATTTAACATTATATTTTCACACAGTTAAAACTAACTTTTGTTTAGATAAACTCCCTAAAATTTAAGGGAATTTATCTCTTTCAGAGGTCTCAATTATGTTTAGTAAAACAGCACAATATACATTTAGAATACTAATATTTATGTCAGAAAAAGAAGACGCATTATTTTCAGCAACACACATTCATGAAGAAACAAAAATACCATACAAATACCTTACTATGTTATTAACTAAACTTGCAAAGGCAAATATATTAAAGGCGACAAGAGGAAGAAATGGTGGTTTTTTACTTAATAAGACTACAGAAAGTATTTATTTAATAGAGATTCTTGACGCGATTGAAGAAAATAATTGTGACAATTGTGCCTTAGGGGAGAGTGCTTGTAATGTAGATAAGCCATGTTCCCTTCATGAGTCATTTTCACCTGCTAAAACAGCCTTAGTGCAAATGCTTACACATACAACATTAAGTACACTAGACCCAAGTCTAATGAAATCTCACCAAGAAGCTAGTATCCTTTAAGCACGTGCTTAAAGATACCCGTAATCTTTTTTACTACGAATACATTTTTTTAAAGAAAAGATAGGAATATATTCAATTTTTTCTATTTCATACTCTTTTTTACCCTTAGGCAAATTAATATAAAACTCATCTTCTACTGCCTTTGATAGCATTAACTTAGATAAGGGTGCATGAATAGAGATTAAACCGATTTCAGGTTCTGATTCTAAAACCCCACAAATTGTATACACCTCATTTTCATCTGTTTCAAGATTTAACAGTGTTACAGTAGAGCCAAAATGAATTTTATCATTTGAGAGTATAGAAGGGTCAATTATTTTTGATTTTTGAATATGCATATTTAAAAAGAACAGACGCTTGTCAATATGGCGTAACTTTTCTTTGGCAGCATGGTATTCAGCATTTTCGCTTCTATCACCTTGTGCAGCAGCTTCTTGCTTCTCAACATTGACCTGAGGCTTTACAATGTCTTTAAGATATTTAAATTCTTCTGTAAGCTTGTCAAATCCTTCT
Source organism: Sulfurimonas sp. (assembly GCA_012963655.1). Taxonomy (GTDB): domain Bacteria; phylum Campylobacterota; class Campylobacteria; order Campylobacterales; family Sulfurimonadaceae. The sequence continues at coordinate 145 of DTVI01000362.1, read as the reverse complement.
TGAGTAATAGGTTCTATATCCATAAATTACTCCCACTCAAATCAACCTTAGTTACTTTACTCAGATTAAATATTCTCTTAGAATATTTCATACTGAGGTGTCCTTCTTGAGTGATAAGCTTTATATCCATTTTAATGAACAAAGC
>DTVI01000361.1 GCA_012963655.1 Sulfurimonas sp. | reverse complement strand
TTTGTCAGCTAACAATTTAATATCTAAACATTATATGTAATACGGACTTAAGATAGCGATATAATATCATAAAATTTATATGTTTTGTAGTTAAAAATATGTCATATTGACATATTTTTTAAATATTTAGATAATAGGAGTAAATTTGTAACTATAGATAGTGTTTGTTTAAGATGGAAATCGTCGATATTTCAACACTTTGTTCTAATATCGCCTTTTATTTTCGCTATCTCACATTGTGTTCAGATATTGATGAGGAGTTTGTTATGAAAAAGAAACTATTAGACCTTACTCGAGATAAGATACGATTAAAACATTACAGTATTCAGACGGAGAAAAGTTATACGGGTTGGATAAAACGATTTATTATCTTTCATAATAAGAAACATCCCATAGAAATGGGAAAGTTTGAGATTGAACAGTTTTTAAGCTATTTGGCCTCGGTTAGAAAGGTTTCCCCCTCAACTCAGAATCAAGCCTTTAATGCCTTGCTCTTTCTATATACACAAGTCTTAGGTGTTGATTTAAGTAATGAAAATATTCAGGCCTTACGGGCGAAAGAAAGAAAACATATACCAACAGTATTAAGCAAGGAAGAAGTCCTTTTAATTATTTCTGAGATGAAGGGGATATATCAATTACTTGTATCTTTGATGTATGGTTGTGGACTGCGTATGCAAGAAGCTTTAAACATTAGGATTAAGGATATAGACAAGTCTTTAAAAGACAGAACGGTTCCTCTTCCTTTAAAACTTAAACTCTTACTTCAAGCACAAGTCATTTATGTAAGTCAATTACATGATGATGACATGAAAAATGGTTTTGGAACGGTTGCCATGCCTTATGCTTTAGAACGAAAGTTTCCTAATGCTTATAAAGAAACAAAGTGGCAGTTTTTATTTCCAATGAGAAATGTTTCAAATGACCCTCGAAGTCAGATTATTAGACGTCATCATGTTCATCCACAGACATTAGGCCGAAATATTAAAGAAGCAGTAATAAGAGCAAAGATACATAAACGTGTTAGTTCTCATGTATTCAGGCATTCATACGCTACGCATCTTTTACAAGCAGGGGTTGATCTTCGCTCTATTCAAGAATTACTTGGGCATAAGTCTGTAGAGACCACGATGATTTATACTCATATTGTTAAGGAATTAAATAAGGATGGGGTTAAAAGCCCTTTGGACTTTTAAAAGAAAAAGCTTGGTTT
>DTVI01000360.1:630-17830 GCA_012963655.1 Sulfurimonas sp. | reverse complement strand
GCCTTCCCTTCAACTCCTCTTTTAGACTTTGCTTTAGAAGTAGAAGCACTTCCTCCATATGGACGGCCAATATTATCAAATGATATCGAGTTACTAAGACAACCTGTTCCTGTTCCTGCATTTGTACTTATACTAGCTACATCATAATAAGCTGCTAAATTCATTTGTGGGAACTCTGTTGCAGGAGTAGCACAACCTGAAGAGACCCATAAACGTTTTTTTGTTTGTGGATCAAATGCTGATTCATTTTTTGCTGCATTTGGAGCAGATACACTAGGAGTAGACCCTGCTGTAAGATCACTATTACTATGAACAGAATACCCACCGCAATTGTAAAATTCTATTTGCCATCTTGCAAAATACCAATTAGCTTGTGTATCATCATATATATCATCTGTCATAGCTAAGTGTTGCGTATACTTAATATGATTTAGAACCTGTGTCGCTGCTTCAAATTTATTATCTCTATCCATTCTTGGAATAACCAGAGCGGATATAATTCCAATAACAACAATAACAAAAACAAGTTCAAGCATAGTAAAAGCAAATTTTCTCAAAGCTAACCTTCTCATAAAAACACTATATACAGTATTATAATAACTGTCAATATTATAGCAGAAGATAAAAAATCAATAATTAATGGGAAAAGAAAAAGATGGATTAAAAGAAGTGTGGCTCGCAATGAGCCAAGCAAGGAGGATTAAACCTCGTCTGCTTTTTCGACACTATAAAGAATGTCTGATGTAGGGTGACGGTACATTGGCATACCAAGACGTTTTTCGTCTAGGATATGACCGATGAAACCAATTGATCTACCAATTACAAAGAATGCATTTAATGCACCAGCGTCAATGAAACCATCGATTTCATCTTCAGCGTATCCAAGAGCTCTCCACATATCAACCATTAAGATACCAATAGTACCATCAACGTTTAAGATAAGGTTTTCTTTCTTAGATGTAGTAAGTGCTTCTACTTCTAAAGCAAAGTCTAAAAGAGGAGTTGAAGGGAAGGCTCCCGCTGCAAACTTCTTAAGACCAGAAACACGTAAATCTGGGTTACGAACCGATTTAACACGGTGACCGATTCCAGAAATAGTTTTTCCTTCTTTTTTCATGTAAGCAATAAACTCTTTTGGAGTCATTCCATTATCATTAGCGTACTTGAAATATCTTGCCGCGTCATCAATAGCTCCACCAAAACGTGGACCAATTGTAAGAAGACCAGTTACTAGTGAAGAAATAACATCTTTACCAGCACGAGCAGTTACCTTACAGTTATGAGCACCAGATACTGCTGGACCATGGTCAGCAACAGTTTTGATTACAGTTTCAATAAAGTCAGTTGCCCATGAAGGGTAACGCTTTTTGAACCATAGAAGTGAAATAACATCACCAATTCCAAAACCAGTTTCTGGAGTTGCAACTGCTGAGATTGGGTAACCAGCGTAAGTAGCTTCTTCACCTGTATCATCAGAGATAGTACAAATAAATTCTTTAGCCTTACGAACCTTAGGAACAATCTTAAGGTCTGGCTCAACGATATCAACAATGATACCCTTAGCTGTTAAGTCAGCAACAACTTTTTGAATCGTTGCAGGAAGATCATTGAAAGATGCAGGAACATGAATTCCAGCTTCTGCCATTGCGATGTTCTTAGACTCAGCAGTTTCAGCTTCAGCGTTAGCTGATGCACCTGCGTGACCAAATTGAACACCTGTTGAGAAATGCTTAGCGATCGTACCGATACACCACGCAATAATTGGCTTTTTGATTTGACCATTTTTAACAGCTTCAATCACTTTGTACTCTTCAGTACCACCAACTTCACCTAGAAGAATCATATATTTAACTTCTGGGTTGCTCTCCATTCTAAGAAGGTTGTCAATGAAAACTGATCCAACGAATCTGTCTCCACCAATTGCAACACCTTCAGCAATACCATCAGCGTTAATAGCAATGATATTAGAAAGTTCGTTAAATAAACCACCTGAACGAGTAACTAGTCCACAAGAACCAGCACGGTGTAGTTTAGAGTTAACGATGTTTTCAATAGTTCCACCAACGTTAGCAATTTTGAAAGCGCCAGGAGCGATTCCACCAACAGTTGCAGGCCCGATAACAGTAACACCAGCGTCACGTGCAGCTTGATTCATGCCACGAGCAAGACGCTCAGGGATTCCTTCAGCTGTAACCATGATTGACTTAAATTGACCCTTAAGTGCGATTGCTTCCATAGTAACGTCATAAGCCGTTCTAAAAGATGCAAAGTTAAGAAGAACATCAGCCTTAGGAAAAGCTGCTGCTGCTTCAGCAGTGTTCTTGAAAATTGGAACCATAACTTCGTCAGGACCAAAAAAGAATTTCTCAAATTTGTTACTAGAAGTTGGAGCTACGATAGCTGCAACTGAAGTAGTTTCACGAGAAATAGTGTAATCATAATCAAGCATACGCTGGATAGCGCTTTTGTTGTTGTTCCAAAAAATTGCTTGTGTATCTTTAGTATATAATGCTGCCATATTTATCCCCTACTTCTCTAGTGCCATACGCACGATGTCTGTAACATGTGTTTCTGGACCATAAACTTCAATATACAGACCAAGACGATCTGCTGCTTCTTTAATATCTTTAAGACCTTTTTCATAATTAGGTCCCCCACGACGTACATAAATTTGTACGTTATGCTCTTTCATCTTATCAACATTCTTTTCGAATGATTGGATGATACCTGTAAATGTTTTAGCAACATCAGTAAAGTTAGCAATCGCACCACCGATGATCATAATCTTATCACGACCTTCAGGATCTTTATGACGAGTCATAAGATCAATTAGTGTATCAGCGTAGAATTCAGTTTCACCAGTAGTTGGTCCACCTGAGTACTCACCGTAGTTTGCAAGTTGTTTAACATCACCAGTTAAGTCAGCAATAGTATCTGCATAAACAACAGAAGCACCACCACCAGCAACCATAGTCCAAATGTGACCCATTGGATTAAGGATAGTAAGTTTAAGAGAAGCACCTGACTTGGAGTCAGCGATTGCTACTGCTTTTTCTTCTGGAGATTGATCTTCCATTCCAAATGCTGTTGGGAAAGAAGCGTTATCAGCCCATTCGTCAACCATCATAAAACCAGCAGTATCATCTAAACGAGCAACCATATCAAGAATAGCCATATCGTTGTTATCTAACATAACGATAGGGTTAATTTCTAGGTATGCAAAGTTTAAATCTCTGTAGAATTTAAAGAATTGAATTGCAAAAGAAGTAAATGCTTCTTTATCTTTAGCTTGGATATCAGTAGGAATATTAGCACGAACTGCGTGTTCCATATCTGCATCAGCCATATTGATTGGGATAGTAACTTCGTTTACTTTTTCGTCCCAACCTTCTTCAACTTCCATACCACCTTCAGCTGACATATAAAGAACATCGTCTTCACCAACTGTAGTAGCAGAAATATAATATTCTTGCTCTTGTGTATGAGGAGTAAATGGCTCAATAATAAAGTGAGAAAGTGTACCATGCTGACCAGAAAGAAGAGTCGTTGTCTTAGACATTTTCTCATCAATCCATGCAGCAGCTTCAGCTAAAGTAACATCACCTGGCTTAGTAGTTTTAAAAAGTACTAAATCATTTTTACCACGCTTACCAAAAAGCATATCTGGTTTAGCAACTAGTGCATCTTGTTTAAGCCACTCGAAACCATGTTCTTCTGCTTTATCTAATAATTCTTTACCACTTGTAACTAATACAGATTTGAAACCGTATGTGAAACCACTGAAATAGTTTTCCCAATGTCTTGAGAAAATTGCTTTACCGTCGTATTCACGAATCGCTCGTTGAGCCATTGCAACTCCTTAGAAAATATTTTCGTGATTATAACACTTATAAGTTTCAATCTTCTTTGAGGGAATGAGATTTTCTAGAGGTGTTCCGTCATTTGTATAATTTCGTAACATAATATTTAGCTGTTTCGACTCCAATGTAACTTATTGTTACATTTTCACTCTTCAAAGAAGGTTTCTTGTCTTCTAAATTATTTTCATAAGCTTTTTCTATCCCATAAAATTTCAAGCGCAATTGCAAACGTTCATTTCTAGTTATAAGGGTATTAATATGCATCTTCTTTAGTTCAATTGCAAGTTCTTTTGCAATGTGATTTTTGTATACAAAATGTTTAGAAGGATTAGATATAAAAAGATACAAGTACTTATTAAAAAAGATACCAAGTGTACTTAAGAGTAAAAAGCCCATCCCAACCATTAAAAGAATTCTATACTGTTTGCGAAACTCACTTAAACGTATACGGTACGAAGACAAAAAGGTTTTAACCATAATAGGTGTGGCAATAATCATATAAGGGGCTAATTCTTCTAGCTTCATCTGTTGTCTAAATGAAAGCAACATTGAAAATAAAAATGCCGTAGTACCCAAGTACCATAAAAGCGTACGTTCTTCTTTTACACCCCATCTATATAAGGCATAAATTAAATAAATAAAAACAATAGGTGAAAAAACAGCAGCATATATTCCTAGAGTAGATAGAAAATGGTTCTTTGGGTGCCCACTTATATCAATGCCAAAAATATACATTGATATACCAAAGAGTAGGACAGATAAGAAAAGAAGCTTTGTATTTCTTTTTTCCATCGCATAAAAAATAAGTCCTAAATACATAAAAGCAAACGAAGCATCTATAAAAGCATAACTAGGTAAAAGATAATAAGCAAGATTTCTTTTATGCTTATAAATAAAAAGAAAGATTAAAAGAAGGAATAAGACAAGACCTGCACCATCAACCATAATCCCCGCTGAGTTTATCCCTGGTAGAAGGAGATAAATAAGGGCATTCCATAACTTATCCCCTTGCTTCTTAAATAAGAATTTTGAAATATCATAATATAAAAATGCTCCAATAGCATGCATTAGTATCATAGGGAGTCGAAGAGCTAGGTCATTTTGACCAAAAATAAAGGTAGAAAACTTGATGATGTAATGGAGCAAATTATTTTGATTAAAAAAGATATTGGCTTCATAATAAGAAATAGAAAGTTGGGAGGTGAAAAAAAGAAGTAATAATGTGTGCACTGCTACAAGAGCAGAAAGCTTATACACATTTGATCTAGGCATTTACAGCTTCAAAAAGTTATCGATCATCTCGTGACCATATTCACTCATAATGGATTCAGGATGAAACTGTACTCCATATATCTGTTCGCCTTCAATCTCTAAGGCCATAATCTCATCATCATCAGCACTTACTGCCGTAACTAAGATACATTCAGGAATAGATTCTTTTTCAACTACCAAAGAGTGGTAGCGTGTCTGAGTAAAGCTTTCAGGAAGCTTATTAAAAAGAGCTGTCTTTTTTGTGGTTAGCACTGTAGAAGTTTTTCCATGCATCATATTTTTAGCACGAACAACCTTAGCCCCGTAAGCCTGAGCAATACTTTGATGTCCTAAACAGATACCAAAAATTGGCTTCTTTCCCTTAAAGCGTTCAATAACCTCAAGTGTCACACCTGCGTCATCTGGAGTTGCTGGACCAGGAGAAAGAATAATCTTTTCAGGATTAAGTTGAACTATCTCATCAACTGTCATTTCATCATTTCTGATTATTTTTAGGTCTGCGCCTAATTCACGGCAATACTGAACAATATTGTAGGTAAAACTATCATAATTATCTATCATTAAAATCATAAGCTGATTATAGCGGATTTATTTTTAACTTCATATTGTTTACTCTTGTAAACGCAGTTTCCATACAGCACATTCATCTAAAAGATTTTCATCCTTATACTTCAATGCAGCTTTTTCTAGACCCTCACACATCAATAATATCTTTTCTTTTACTAAAGGCTTATCTAGATGTTTAAAAAGCGAGATGATATGCCATCTGTCTAAGAACTTATATTTTAAAGAAAGTTGATCATCTGCACCACCAAACTTGTAAATAAGTTTTTGTGGTATCAAGTCTATCTTATCTTCTTTTAAAATTCTTAACCATAAGTCATAATCTTCACAGACTTCAAAAGATTCATCAAAGCCCCCTAGTCTTTCAAAATATTCTTTATTAATTAAGACGGACGATGGCGCGATATTGCAATAGTCTAAAGAATGTTCAAAGAGTAATTTGTCAAGCTTTCTAAACTTTTTAGGAATAGGCATTTCTTTATCATTACGAATCCAAACCTCATCTGTATATGAAATATTTGAAGTTGGATCTTTTTTATGAAAGGCAATTTGAAAAGCAAGTTTTTTTGGGTGCCAGGTATCATCTGAGTCTAAGAAGGCTATCCATTCATTGGAAGCCATCATAACCCCATTGTTTCTAGCAGTGGACACACCTAGGTTATTTTGTCTAAGAAGTAGAACCTCAGGATAATTTTTTGCTACTTCTGATGTTGCGTCAGATGAACCATCATCTACAACTATAATCTCATTCACCTTATAAGATTGAGCAAGAACAGAGTCTATAGCTCGGGCTAAAGTGTTAACACGGTTAAAGGCAGGGATAATGACTGATACTTTCATTTTATAAAACTACCAGGTTTTTATCTCGTTATATAAACTATCTCTTTCAACAGGTATAAAGCCTGAGTTTTTAATAAGTCCTACGAACTCTTTTAAGTCAACACCAAAGGCAGAAGCCGCGCCTGCTGCTGAATTGATTGACTCTTTTTCTATGGTTCCATCTAAATCATTACAGCCAAATTCTTGTGCCACCATCGCGAGATTTACCGTTGATGTTACCCAGTAGGCTTTTAAATTTGCTACATTATCTAAAAGTAGTCTTGCTATAGCGTAGGTCTTTAATATCTCTTGACCCGTAATATCTTCTTTTACTTTTAAGAAGTTATTTTCAGTTTGATATACAAGAGGAATAAAACAGTTAAAGCCCCCTGTTTTATCTTGAAGGGTGCGAATACGCATCATATGGTCTATTCTGTCTTTACGTTCTTCTACATGACCAAAGAGCATAGTAACATTTGACTTCATGCCTCTGTTATGCCATTTTTCATGAATAGTGAGCCATTGTTCAGATGTGACCTTTCCCTTACAAATATAATCACGTACTTTTTCATCAAAAATTTCAGCTCCACCACCTGGAAGAGAATCAACACCATTTTTTATCATGATATCAATAATTTCATCATAAGACTTATCATATTCTTCACTTAAAAAATGTATCTCTGCTGCGGTTAATGCCTTAATATGCATCTTGGGGTACTTAGCTTTTATCTTTGAAAAAACGGTGGTGTACCAATCTAAACCTGTTTCAGGGTTATGCGCTGAAACGATATGAACTTCAGTAATACCACGCCCTGCGATATCATCCACAATATCCATTATCTCTTCATGCTTTAAGGTATAAGGCTTAGGATTTTTTCGTGAGGCTGAGTAGGCACAAAACTTACATACATCCTTACAAATATTTGTTGGATTAATATGTCTATTGATATTAAAATAAGTTTTTTTACCATGAATCTTTTGACGCGCTGCGTCTGCTAATTCACCAAGTTCAAAAAGATCTCGTTCATAAAGGGATAAGGCTTCATCATAAGATATTCGCTTTCCCATTTTAATTTTTTCTATTATTTCCATAATTTATTCATACCAATGTATTATTTTTCTAAAAAAAACTTCATTCTATTTTAAAGTTTTATTACTTGTTTTGAATTATAGCGTATAATAGTGATACAACAAATAAGGGAACTTATGGATTTAGCCCAACAGATTGAAGACCTCATTGAAAACAATGCCCCCGACTTTGAAATTTCTAAACTTTTCAAACAATATATTTCGGAATATAAAGAGGGTTTGAATGAACGCTTTGAAGCTACGCAAGGTAAAGATTTTCTTGTTCAACATACCAAGAAATTAGACAATATAATTAAGATGATGTATAAGGTTATTTTACGAAAAACCTTTAATGATTACGTTCCCTTACGCAATAACATCCCTATTTCATTTGTTGCACTGGGCTCTTACGGACGAGAACAGCTTTGTGTACATAGTGATATTGACCTGATGATAATTTTTGAAAAGTCTGAAGGCTTTAATCTTGAGCATATTATAGAAAAATTTTTATACCTTGCTTGGGACTCGGGCCTAAAGCTTGGGCATAGAGTACATGAACTCTCCGACTTACGTTCAGCCTCAACAGAAGATATCACCATTAAAACGGCTTTTTTTGAGTCACGACATATTATTGGCTCAAACTTTTTGTGGATGAGAGCGACAAGGGAGCTACAGCAAATCCGTCATTTTGAGCAAAAAGAATTTATCTTAGCTAAGATGGAAGAAGCTAAACATAGAAGAAATAAATTCCCTTCTTCCATGCAACCCAATATCAAAGAAGGCATAGGTTCACTTAGGGATGCTAACCTTTTGTTTTGGATTGCTTATACCTTGTTCGGAGTTAATTCTTCAAAAGATTTAAGTGGTTCGCTTTTCAGCGAAGAAGAATATAAAGAATATCGTATAGCCTTAGAACTTCTTTTCCGTGTACGTTCGGCCCTTCACCTTATTGCAAATAAACAACAAGATGTACTTGTCTTAGAATACATACCCGAAGTCACTACTAAACTTGGATTTTCTTCCCAAAAACTTTTAGTAACAAAGACCATGCATGCTATGTGGACTATTAATCGTTTTACACAAATTTATGTATATAATTTAATTCGCTCATTTATGTATGAAAGTAAAAACATTCCCCTACTTTTGTCTGCAAGAATAGGAAATGGCTTTTATGAACTCAATAATACTATTTTTGTTTCTTTTAAGGCCAGAAAAGTTACACGTTTAGAACTTCTTCAATTTTTAGTAAGCTTAGAAGATAAGGTATATAATTTTGATCCTTCTGTGTTGAAACGCATTAATCCTCAACTTATGCTTGCTCCCCTAACCAAGAAAGAGCATAGCTATATGTTAAAGATTTATGCACGTCGCTACTTACATTGTATTTTAGAATTGTTTTTTGATTCGGGCACCCTTTCTAATATTATTCCCCCCTTTTCAAAGGTAATGTTTTTACCTCAGTTTGATGGTTACCACACCCATCCTGTTGATACACACTCTCTTATGTGTATAAAGGCCCTTGAGAATATTCAAGACCCTCTTGCCCTAGAGTTGTATAAGGAGTTTAGCCATGATGAACGTACCTTACTGCATCTAGCCACCTTACTTCATGATACAGGAAAGGGTAGAGTTCAAGACCATTCCCTCGTAGGGGCTAAACTTTTTAATGCTTATATGTCTAACTTTAATATAGACGCTGAACTTATTGAAATAGGAACACGATTAGTTAAGCATCATATTGCCATGAGTCGCGTTGCTTTTAGGGAAGATTTTTATCATGAAAAAGTCTTGTTTTCTTTTATATCTAAGGTTCAAAATGAAAAAACATTAAAACTATTATTTGTGCTTACCTATGCTGATATAAATGGGGTGAGTTCAAAAACATATAACTCTTTTAATGCCAAACTTTTACGCGAACTTTATTACACTTCTTTAGAAGTTATTGATAATAAAGAGATGATTTCAGAGGCGAGGAAAAGACGTAAACGTGAAGAAGCATTAAAGAAAAATAGCTCTTTTCTTGAACTTAGTAAGCTTCAACAAAAACGTGTAATTTCTATAGAGTCTAATCTTTTCTTTATTAAGCATAAACCTCATGAGATTGTTGCACTTTTTCAAGAAGCTAATAATTTAGACAAATTTAAGTATAAAGTTATGAATGAGCCAAACCTTGTAATAGAAATTTTTAAAAACATTCCCTTAAACCTTGGATACCTTTTAGGTAAACTCAACTTTTTAAATATCGCAGCTATGGATATTTTTAAGTTATATAATGAAATAAAGTATTTTAAAATTGAGTTTTCCCAAAAAATAGATGAAGATGGAATCTCTTTAGTAAAAGAAATAGTTGAAGACGCCTTTGACATGGATAAAAATATACAACTAAAAAAGCCCCTTATCTCTGCTGATGAGATTAGTCTTGATTGTCAGCATTCAAATACCTACGCAAGACTAAGTATTAACACTAAAGATCAAAGTGGATTATTGGCTTTTGTGATTAAAACCTTTGATGATGAAGCTATTGATATTGCTACAGCTAAGGTACATACGATAAAAAATCGTGTTCGTGACCAATTTTTAATTGAAAAACACGGAAACGTTTGTCATAATGCCGAAAAAATAATAGATAAACTTGTCAATAGGAATTAATTATGTGTGGAATTGTTGGATATATCGGAAAAAATAAGATAAAAGATATCTTATTAGAAGGATTGGCAGAGCTAGAATACAGAGGTTATGATTCTGCAGGAATTGCCGTTTTACAAGATGAAAATTTTTCTATTTATAAGGCTGTTGGTAAGTTAGAAAACTTAAGAAATAAGACTCAAGATTTCCATCCTGAAGGTTTTGCTATAGGTATTGGTCATACAAGATGGGCTACACATGGTAAACCTACTGAACTTAATGCCCATCCCCATATTGGAAGCAACTCTTATGTTGTTCATAATGGGATTATTGAAAACTATCAAGAATTAAAAGCTTCCCTTATCAAAGAAGGCTTTAACTTTGTATCTCAAACCGATACTGAGGTTATTGTTCACCTGTTTGAATCAAAACTTACTAAGCTAAATGACCCTGTAAAAGCCTTTAGAGCAACCCTTGATGAACTTCAAGGCGCTTACGCAGTCCTTCTAATCACAGCCTGCTCACCTGAAACTATCTTTTTTGCTAAACATGGTTCACCTATGCTGATTGGTCTTAATGGGGATGAAAAGTATTTTGCTTCTTCAGACACCCCTATCATCGGTCTTGCAAAAGAAGCTATATATCTTGAAGATGGTGAAAATGGTTACTTAGACGCTACTTCAACACATCTTTTTAATGAAAAGTATGAACCTGTAAAAGAGCAGACTAAAGCCCTTGCAACTTCAAAGCTATCTGCACAAAAAGACGGATATAGATTTTTTATGGAAAAAGAAATTTATGAGCAAACTCACGTAATTTCTGACACCTTAATGGGACGTCTTGGCGAAGCTGAGATAAACTTTGAAGAGTTAGACCCTGAGCTTTTTTTAGGTATTAATGAGATTAAACTCTGTGCCTGTGGAACCTCATACCACTCAGCTCTTGCCGCTTCTTATCTTTTTGAGCGTTATTCAAAGATACGCTGTTCTGTAGAAATTGCTTCTGAGTTTAGATATAAAGAGCCTTTAATGTGTAAGGACACTCTTTTTGTAGTAATCTCACAAAGTGGTGAAACAGCTGATACACTTGAAACACTAAAGATGGCAAAAAGAGCTGGTTTAAAGTCTTTAGTTATTTGTAATGTAGACAATTCATCTATGGTTAGAGAGGCAGACGCTTCAATCTTAACAAGAGCTGGGATTGAAAAGGGTGTAGCCTCAACAAAGGCCTTTGCAACGCAGATGGTCGTGTTTTGGATGTTATCACTTTATCTTGCTAAGCAGCGTAAGACATTAACCTCTATAGAGCTTGCAAAGCATGTGTCTTTACTTAGAGAAGTACCTTCTACTGTTGTTGTAAAAGATGAACTACATGAAAAATTACGTCGTCTTTCTAAACGTTATTTACATGGTCATGGTTTCTTCTTTATTGGAAGAGATGTCTTCTTTCCTCTTGCACTTGAAGGCGCTTTAAAACTTAAAGAGATTTCTTATCTACATGCAGAAGGTTATCCATCTGGCGAAATGAAACACGGGCCTATTGCCTTAGCTGATCCAGAACTTTTTACTATTGCACTAATGCCAACAAATCTATTATATGAAAAAACAAAGTCCAATGTAGAAGAACTTTCTGCAAGGGACAGCACTATTTGTGCAATCTCTGCTAGGGAATTTGATAAAGCAGATGATTTTATTAAAATTGAAGAACGAAGTCATTATATGCATGAGTTTTTTGAGATGATGGTAGTTTTACAGGTCTTATCATTAGAGATTTCCGTTCGTTTAGGAAATGATGTTGATATGCCTCGAAACCTTGCGAAAAGTGTTACTGTAGAATAATAAAGCACTTTTCGTTTCTGAAGTCCCCTTCTCCTGTGAACTTCATCTTAAAAATGACATTATAAAACAATTCTAAGACTCATTGATTTTCACACAATATTTTATTAAAAAAAACTTGATATAATATAATAAATATTTATTTATATCAGAAGGTTGCGACATTTGAATACAAATAAAAAAATCCTTATCATAATCGCCCTTATGCTAATTTTATTAGCTACCGCAACTATTATTAATGTTGCGATAAACTTTAGAGATTATTCTTACAATAATGCCCTTGAAAAATCTAGAATGACGGCGGAAGTCGTTAGAGATGGTTTAACCGCGCATATGGTAAATGGCATTATGAATAAGAGAGATTTTTTTCTAACTAATATCTCAAATTATGATGATGTGAAAAAACTCTGGATTGTGCGTTCACCTAAGGTAGATGCTCAATATGGTCCAGGTCTTCCTAAAGAAGAACCTCGAGACGCTATGGATGCTAGAGTATTAAAAAGCGGTATTATGGAAAAGTTTGTTAAAGAGGATGCGGATACTGCTAGCCTTAGAGTTTCTATCCCTTATATTGCTTCTTCCCTAGATACACCCAACTGTTTGGCTTGTCATCATGTAGATGAAGGTGATGTACTTGGTGTTGTCAGTATGGAGTTTGATATCAGTCGTACACGTAATGTTGGAATGTTTACCGTATTAAGAATTTTCGGTTTAAATGTAATTTTTATTATTATCGCCTTATATTTGACTAACTACTATATCAAGCCTTATATGGAGCTCTTTGCTAACTTACAACAAGGAATTAAAAAGGCTCATTTAGGAGATTTTACACACCGATTTACAACCAAGATTAAGGGTGAAGGAAAAGAAGTTGCTGATGATATGAATGGTCTTTTTGAGAGGATGCAAGAAGCCTTTGGAAATATTAAAGATCAACTTAGTACCTTCGTTGCAAGAAGTAACATATCTTCCTCAGACCCTTTATATGAGGCAAGCAATATTATTCATGAACTGTCTGATATTTATAAATTTAAAAAGACAATAGAACTTGATAAAGATAAGTATGCTATTTATAAACGTATTTATCACCTTCTTCAAGAAAAGTTTGAGCTTAAACACTTTGCCGTATATGAGGTAAACCACACAAGAAAAGAACGTACCTTACTTTATATCACTAAGGGAAAAAGTTTTTGTTCTCACGAAGCAGATACTGACGCTCTTGAATGTAGAGCGTATAGAACATCAACAGATATTATTTCTACAGACTTTCCAGAACTTTGTGCTTCATGTACAAGTAATGGAGAGATTGAATATGCCTGTTTACCCTTTGTAATCAATGCTGATTATACCTTAGTCTTATCTATCTCATCTAAGACTAAAGAAGAATTAGGTGATATATCAGGAAAGATTACAAGTATAAAAAATTATCTTGAAGCTGCGAAACCTGTTATTGAGAGTAAGATATTAATGGATATATTAAGAGATTCTTCTTTACGAGATGGAATAACAGGTTTATATAATAGACGATTTTTAGAAGAGCATATAGAGCACGAGCAGGCTCAGATTCAAAGAGATAGAACTTGTTATGATATTTTAATGATTGATATAGACTACTTCAAACTTGTAAATGACACTTATGGGCATGATGTAGGCGATACGGTTATCAAAGCCCTTAGTCAGATTTTAAAAGAATCAATTCGTGAAGCTGATCTTGCTATCCGTTATGGAGGCGAAGAGTTCTTAATTCTTTTACGTCATACAAGTGCAGAGGCAACACAAAGAATAGCTTCTTCAATCCATGAAAACTTCAAAGCAAAGAAGTTTATCATTGGTAGTGAAACACTAGAAAAGACCTTAAGTATTGGTATTGCTAAACTGCCAGAAGATGCGGACTCAATTTGGAAGGTTATTAAATACGCAGATACCGCATTATATGCAGCAAAAAACACAGGAAGAAATAAAATAGTTTACTTTAAGTCAGAGATGTTCGAAGGGTATTAAATAGAAGTTTCTTTAAAAAAACTTCTGACTTTTTATTTGTTTCTCATTTCTACCATTTTTCGTCTAAGATACGCTATCTTAGATTGAAGAGGAAGTTCTTTAGGACATACATCTTCACAACCTAAAAGACTCATACAACCAAAGACTCCATCTTCATCCCCTACTAAAGAATAATATTCTTCATCTGTTCGTTTATCTCTAGGGTCAATAAGATATCTAGCTACCTTGTTCATCCCAACAGCTGCAACAAAATTTTCACGCATTAAGATAGTCCCACATCCTGCAACACAACAACCACATTCTATACAACGGTCAGTTTCATAAATCTCATCCGCTAACTCAGGTTCCATTTTTTCTTCTATACGAGAAATATCTACCTTTTCATCTTCTTTAGTATGAATCCATGTTTCTAAACGTTCACTCATACCATCCATCCATTTTCCAGTATAAATCGAAAGGTCACCTATGAGTTCAAATAAAGGCAGTGGCGCTAACATAATATGCTCATCCATCTTGGCCGTTAGGGTTCGACATGCAAGGCCAGGCTGTCCATTTATCAGCATCGAACATGAGCCACAGATTCCGGCTCTACAAACAAAATCAAACTTCAAAGAGTTGTCTTGAAATTCACGTATATCATTTAAGGCGATAAAAAGGGTCATACCTGGTGCTTCTGCAACCTCAAAGGTTTCTACATGCACCTTATAATCTTTAATATTAGGGTCTGATCTTAAAACAGATATCTTTAAAATTCTTTCTTTTGTATTAGTCATTAAATTTTTCCTTTAATCTTTCATTCTTACCCTGATAAACTTCAGGCAATTTGTCACAATAAGGCATAAGGGCTTCTTGAATATCAAATCTATTCTTACCTTCTTCATGCATCTTTTCTTTTATCTCTTCCACCTCATCTGTACGACCTTGCGTATCTTCATGATGTATGGTCATATCTTTTCCATAACCTCTAAAGCCAGGAGGGAGTTCCATCTTTGTAATATCAAGGTCTTCATAAGAAAGACTTGGTTCTAAGTCATCTGAATTTTTCCATGTAGCAAGGGTGCGTTTCAACCAATTTTTATCATCTCTTTCAGGAAAGTCTTCTCTTGCGTGTGCTCCACGGCTTTCAGTTCGCTCAAGTCCACCTTTTGCTACACAAAGTGCAAGCTTTAACATTCTTTGAACCCGATAAGCATTAAAAAGCTCAGGACTCGCGGCTAAAGATTGACATTCCACCACAATGTTTCTAGAGCGTTTAAGAAGGTCTTTGAGCTCATCCACCGCTTCTTGTAAGTCATTTCCATTTCTAAAAATACCTACCTTTGCCATCATAATATCTTCCATAGCCCGGCGAAGTTCATAAGCCTTTTCACCATTTTCTTTTGGCTTTAGAAAGTATTCTAACTTATCTTGTTCATCTTGTATAAAGCTAGAAATTGTTTTTGTTGAAATATCTATATTACTTTCAGGTGAATCACAATAATCAGAAATAAATTCCGCACATAACATGCCTGATACCACAGTTTCAGCTACTGAATTCCCCCCTAGTCTATTAAAACCATGCATATCCCAACACGCAGCTTCTCCACATGAAAAAAGACCCTTAAGCGTACGAGATTCACCTCTATGGTCTGTTCTAATACCACCCATAGAATAATGTTGAGTAGGACGTACTGGAATCCAATCAACCGCAGGGTCAATACCTAAAAAGCTTTCACAAATTTCTTTTACTTCTCTAAGGTTTTTTTCAATATGGGCACGTCCTAAGATGGTGATGTCTAACCATAAATGATCTCCATACTTAGACTTAACACCCTTTCCTTTTCTAATATGTTCTGTCATACGCCTGGACACAACATCTCTTGAAGCAAGTTCTTTTTTCTCAGGTTCATAATCAGGCATAAATCTATATCCATCTACATCACGAAGGATTCCACCATCTCCTCTACATCCTTCTGTCGTTAAAATACCAACAGGCACAATAGCTGTAGGATGAAACTGTATCGCTTCCATGTTTCCAAGTGTTGCAACCCCTGTTTCAAGAGCAATAGCCTGCCCCATTCCCTGACAAATTACTGCATTTGTTGATATGGCATATATACGTCCATATCCACCCGTAGCAATAGTCGTTGTCTTAGCAATATAAGCGACTAGTTCACCCGTCATAAGGTTTCTAGCCACACATCCATAACACCTTCCATTTTCATGAATTAAAGACATAGCTTCCATACGTTCATTTACTTCTATCTTTTCTTCATGTGCCTTATTATCCATAGCATAAAGCATGGAGTGACCTGTCCCATCTGAGGTATAACAAGTACGCCATTTTTTAGTTCCACCAAAATCACGCGCATTAATTAAACCATGAGATTCTTCACTTTCTCTTAAGGTGACCTTTTCAGCATTAATAACGACCTGTCTATCTCCCTTTGATATGCGTGTCCAAGGAACACCCCAAGCTGCTAGTTCTCTAATAGCCTTTGGTGCAGTGTTTACAAACATTCGAACCACATCTTGATCCGCGCCCCAGTCAGAGCCCTTTACCGTATCTTCAAAGTGAATATCTTCATTATCTCCATCACCTTTTACCGTATTAGCTAAACTGGCTTGCATACCCCCTTGAGCAGCTGCTGAGTGAGAACGCTTGGGAGG
The DNA here is from genome assembly GCA_012963655.1 of Sulfurimonas sp. GTDB lineage: Bacteria > Campylobacterota > Campylobacteria > Campylobacterales > Sulfurimonadaceae. Next base: position 1,137 of record DTVI01000360.1, on the reverse strand, counting down.
AACAATAGTAAGAAGTATTACATCATGCCCTCTTTGCTTAATACCCGTTGCCGCTCTAAGACCTGCTAGACCACCCCCTATTACTAAGGCATCTGTATATGTAATTTTCATGAAGTAGCCTTTTGACTTAGGTATGTCGGAACATAACGTTCACCTGCCTTATCCATATGCTCTATCCCTATTTTTACATAAGCAGCCAAGGTTAATAAGCCCAGACCCATAAAAAAAATCGTGATTGCCCATTTCAATTTTTTCAGATTCTTTCTAGATGCCTTCGCATCCTTCCCTTCAAACCAACCCCATTTCACACAGAGTCTGTATAAACCAATAGAGCCATGAATTTCAACTGCAACAAGAAGAATTAAATATAAAGGCCACATCCATCCACTTACCATTCTATCCCCAGAAGCATAAGGCCCAATATTATCTGAATTAACCATCATAATAAAGATATGAATAGAACCAATAAAAAGCATGATAAAGCCAGTAATAACTTGTATAAACCAG
>DTVI01000360.1:0-610 GCA_012963655.1 Sulfurimonas sp. | reverse complement strand
TTGTATCAGAATGCTTAAAACGAGCCGCATGTTCTCTGAAGACTCGAAATTGTTTGTAAGAACCCGGAAATTTTCTAATGGCGATAAGAGCATGAGTAATAAAAACTATGAAAATAAACCCTGCAGCAATGCTTACAAGTTCATGATGTGGCTCACCAAAAATAAACTCACCTTCCATCATCTTAGTAACTGCGTACATCGCATCTTTAGATATCAAGATACTTGAGACTAAGAGCATATGCCCCCACATAAACAAACCTAATATAAGGCCCGTCGCACTTTGTAAATAATCAAGTTGAGCGGGGATTCTACTCTTTTTAATCATAGATTCTAGTTCTATCTCTTTAGCTAATTTAACATCACTTTGCATTATCGTCCTTTATTCACTAATACAAATACTATATCACATTTAACCTGCTCTATAAGATTTCCTTATCTAATTTGAAATATTAAAAATTGCATGTAACTTTAAATCTCATCTTGTATTTTTTTAATTGCCTCTATTTTTTTCATGTATATATTTTTTCGATCTTTTAAAAGAAGGTTTTTTTCTTCATTAATTTCAATATATTCTTCTTTAGCATAAGCAATAATCTTATACAAATAATTT
>DTVI01000359.1 GCA_012963655.1 Sulfurimonas sp. | reverse complement strand
TAAAGCCTAGTTTCCTCTACTAATAGGTATAGGCTTGCATTTAGTTTCTTTAAATATTTTTCTTAAGGCCCATAAAGAAGGACAGAAGTCAAAAATTGCCCACAGACAAACAAGAAAGATTACCCCGCTTAAAATATAGCTTGCTATCATAGTTTCTTCAATATTAAACAGATATAAGCTAATTGTTAAGGCCATGACCATCATTATTCTTTGAATTTTTTCACTTATCATAAAAGGTCCTTAGTAATTTTCATGTTAGTATAGAGAATGAATGTTAAAGAATCGTTATAATAGTCCAAGCAAGGCTGTCAATAAAACAGGTGGTGTAATCACTAAACCAACCTTCATATACTGAGCCCATGTTATTTTAACACCCTTTTGAGCTAAGACATGAAGCCAAAGTAAGGTAGCAAGAGAACCTATAGGTGTCATCTTTGGTCCAAGGTTACACCCAATGATATTTGCGTAAGCTAAGGCTTGCTTACCCGTATCTGCAATAGCTATATCCATAATCATAATAGTTGGCATATTGTTCATAACCGAGCTTAATAAAGCTGCTAGAACACCTGTACCCATAATCCCTAAGATGTCATTATATCCAGCCATCGAATCAATAGCTACGGCTAAGTAAGCCGTAAGTCCTGCATTTTTAAGACCATATACCACGACATAAAGCCCTATACTAAACCATACCACCTGCCAAGGCGCACCCTTTATAGTTTTAAGAGGTTTAGATGCCTTAAAGTAGGTAGAAATTGCTAAGAATAAAAGCCCTCCACCTAGAGCAAAAACCGAAACAGGAAGGTGATAATAGTCTCCTATAAAATAGCCACCCATTAAAAGCGCTAAGAAGTACCAAGATAAGGTAAACATAGTTTTATTTTTTACGACAGAGTATGCATCAGGAAGATTTTGCACATCTATATGTTTAGGAATATCTTTTCTAAAAAATATCCATAAAACCGTAATAGAAGCAATAATACTCAAAAGGTTTGGTAAGAACATTGTTTTTGCATATTCCCAAAAACCTAGATTAAAGTACCCTGCGGTAACAATATTTGTTAGGTTAGAAATAATTAAAGGAATAGAAGCCGAATCCCCTATAAATCCCCCTGCCATTAAAAAAGCGAAAACAGCTACAGGGTTCATCTTTAAATATTTCATTTTTGCTAATGGGTGGCTATTTTATAGGAGACTATTATCACCTTCCTGTTTC
>DTVI01000358.1 GCA_012963655.1 Sulfurimonas sp. | reverse complement strand
CCCTTTTCCTGCCAGACATTTATTACCAATGGAAAACTATATCAAGGCTCAAGAAGGACACGGACCTTCTACAGGACGCTGGACGTCGATTCTCAGTTCGAGGGGGTGCCCCTATGGTTGTACTTTTTGCGAATCACGCAAAACAAAATGGGTGGCGAGAAGTCCTCAAGATGTTGTTGACGAAATTGAGCATTGTATGAACCAGTGGGGGATCACAGAGTTTCATTTTGAGGATGACAATATGACAATCGACCAACGTCGATTGATTGCAATTTGCAATGAAATCATTCAACGTGGATTGCAAATCAAATGGCAGACGCCTAATGGTATTCGTGCGAGTCGTACTAGTCCCAAGATGTTAGCAAAGATGAAAGAAAGTGGTTGTATGCATATAACCTTAGCTCCGGAAAGCGGGTCGGTACGGGTATTGACAGAAATCATTAAAAAGGGAAACGACTTCAGCCTGGAACAGTTAAAGGCTTGTGGTGCTGAAGCTCATAAATTAGGTCTTAAAGTTGCGGCCTATTTTATCATCGGCTTCCCAGGGGAGACAAAAGAGGATATTGAACTTTCTATTCAGTATGCTAAAGAGCTTACCAAAGTTGGTATTGATGAAGTTGCTTTTGGACTCTTCATTCCTTTGCCAGGAACCCCTTTATGGGATATAGTTTCTGATAAATTAAAGAATGTGGACTGGTTGGATTTATTGACCATCGGTGATTTGGGACGTGCTGTTTCCTGGAATGATAATATCGTTGATACTGAATTGCATCGACTCAGACGTAGAGCGTATCTGTCATTTCATTTAACAAGAATGGTCTATCATCCTTTCGCATTTTTAAGATCGTTTTTGAATTTGTTGCGTAATGTTGAAGAAACCAAAACAGAACGCACGTTAAGGCAATTTCTTCAACGTCTTGGCATTAAAAGAAAAAATATAATGAGAGTAAACAAATTACTCCGGTTATGAATAAAGATTTAAATGCCTATCCCTATGACGGTGTAACAACGTTAAAATTGCTCTTTCAAAATGAACCACATTATGCTTATGGCCACAGTCTTAAAAAAATGAAAGACTTGATCCTCAGAGATCTTAGTTATTGGGGCGAGAGACTTTTCAATAAAAAAGTAAAGAAGTGATCTGATTTATTTATGATTCTCTAATCATTAAACGAATTAAGCCCATTCTCTATTATAAAATTGATTTTATTACAATAT
>DTVI01000357.1 GCA_012963655.1 Sulfurimonas sp. | reverse complement strand
AATATAGTTTAAATTAATAAAAGTTTCGGTATAATCCAACCTTTAAATTTACTTATTTTAAACTTCCAAGGAGCCTCTTTGTCAGCAAAAGAGTTAAACAAAACATTAGAAGAATTGTTTTCAAAACATACAGACGATACGTGTATCACATATGAAGACATAGTAGAAATTTTCGAAAAGTCACCTACTGGTGCTCAAATAAAAAACATCATTAAACATGCACAAAAATATAAAAAATGTTTGTTTACATCATCAGAGCATGCTAAGGTTCTAAACAAAAAAGAATCAGACGAACGTCGTGCAGCTCAAAAGAAAATGTTAGAAAATGCTAACAGTGAAGACTTTGACATCATGAAAGAAAGAGAACTTCTTGAATGGTCTCGCTCAGATTCACCTGTTAGAATGTATCTTAGAGAAATGGGTCAAATTCCTCTTCTTACTAAAGAAGAAGAAGTGTCTATCTCTAAGCGTATTGAAAGCGGTGAAAACATCATTATTGATGCAATTTGTTCGGTTCCTTATCTTATAGACTTTATCTTAGATTATAAAGATCCTCTTATTAATAGAGAGCGTCGTGTAAAAGAGTTATTTAAAAACTTTGAAGATGAAGCTGAAACAACTGATACAAAAGAAGGTGAGACAGCAACTACAACTGCTGCTGCGCCAGCTGAAGAAGAAACAGGCGAACAAAAAGAAATCAAGCTTACTGCTAAAGACAAAAAGCGTGTTGAAAAGGTTATGACAAGCTTTAAGGCCTTAGAAAAAGCTAAAAAAGAATGGCTAAAATCCATGGATAAAGAATGTCCTGAGGATAAAGAAGATATAGAACATATTAGTCATCATTTAGCAACAAGTTTTAAAAAGAAAATTCTTAAAGAAAAACTTTTAGACCTAGGACCAACATCTAAGCTTATTAATGAGCTTGTTAAATCTATGGAAACTGCACTTCATAGTGAAGATGGGTTTGACAAAGAATTAAAGCGTTTAGAATATAAGCTTCCTTTATTTAATGATATGCTTAAGCAAAATCATGCATTGCTTCTAGAAGATATTATTAACCTAACTAAAGAAGATGTAACAGGACGCGTTCCTGAAGCAACTATGGTAAGTACTTATATGGAAATCAAAAAACTTATTCAAACCAATGAGGCTTCAAAAGATAGCTTTGATATGGAACCAGATAAGTTAATGGGTATTTTAGAGCAAATCAAACGTGGTAAA
>DTVI01000356.1:231-1228 GCA_012963655.1 Sulfurimonas sp. | reverse complement strand
TCATTTCTTTTTTTTTTCGTAAATATTGGATTATAACGATTGTTGCGATAACTGAACCAATGCCTAATCCAAACGGGTAAAAAAAAGTCTCAGTCATACTATTCATCACGTAATCGCTTTACAATCATAAACGCAGTTATTCCACCAACTATAGCAGCCAGAACAATAAATTCGGTAAAATAGCCTGAATCCATAATATCTGAACTTGACTTATTTCTTAAAAAGTATGTATATTCTTGCACCGATCATAACCCCAACTGCACAAACTATGCACACTAACATTATTGGTAAGGAGAAATCTGACAGATCCATTTGTTCCTAATAAACCATTTATCACACAGTACAAAATGTTATTGGATGAGGTTACTACTAATCACAATTTTTGTAATTTCTTTTTTTGGAACTGCTTTTTTACCATATACATTTAGTGTAACTGGTGAAGGTGGAACTGTTTTTATTGAAAAAGCAGTGTACGAAGTAAACCGAACCGAAAATGTATTGGTTAAGATTTTTGGAATAGTTGAAAACCCACGCGGTGGAAATTGGGTTTTTTTTACAATTACCAATCCTGATGGTAGCGTAAGTGAGGTAAAAACAACCAAAACTAGTGAAGGCCATTATGAAAATTTCATAATTGTAAACAATGATCGTCTGGGAAAATATAGCGTTGATGTAAGATTCGAGCTAAAAAATATTGGAACGGTGACATTTGAAGTTGTTGACAAATATGCAAAAATGGATGAACAAGAATCAGAGCCTGAACCAGAATCTAAGTTAGAGTCAAACAATGAAACTAAACCACCTGCAGATTTTGTTGACCCTAATTTGGAACCAAGTTATTATGTTGCAAGATACGTCTTAGAACCAAGTTATAAGAACTGGTTTGACAGTAACTATTCTGAATATTTGATTTGGGAAGCTGTTGGAATCACCGAGTCAGAATACATGCTAAAGGCTGTATTGGAAAACGATTTACATTTACAAATAAGGATAAATC
>DTVI01000356.1:0-221 GCA_012963655.1 Sulfurimonas sp. | reverse complement strand
GTTATACCAAACTGGATTAAAAATAATGCTGGTTGGTGGGCCGATGGGATAATTGATGATTCAACATTCCTCAAGGGAATTGAATATCTTGTCAATGAAAAAATAATTATAATTCCACCAACGGAAGAACCGGCTGAATATGTAACTGATCAAACAATTCCAGCGTGGGTCAAAAATAATGCTGGTTGGTGGGCCGATGGGATAATTGATGATAATACATT
>DTVI01000355.1 GCA_012963655.1 Sulfurimonas sp. | reverse complement strand
CTAAAACTTGTTGCTAGGTCTATCTTACCTACCGCACAAGAAACAAAACTTTTAGCCTTTGTTGAAGCTGTTTGAATAAGACCTAATTCATCTGTGCTGAGAGGGTATCCTAGAGCACGTAAGGCTAAGGTCAAAGCCTCTATCTTATCCTCACTTAGTTCAAGAGTAATTTCTCTTGGTTGTTTTTCCAAATTCACCTCAACTTCACCAAATTCTTCTTTTAACTTAGAAGTCAGAGTTGAAGCACAGCCCCCACATTTTACATTTTCTACTTGTAATGTTTTCATAATGATTCCTATTAAATTATTTTACTCGATAAAAATATACTACTAGTTTATTTCTTATGCGAGGTATCCTTTGATTGCGTATTCTTATCTTTCTTTGTTTCTGCCAATTCTCTTTTTGAATAGATCTCAAACAAAATAGGAATAATCACTAGGGATAAAACAGCTGAAGAGATAACCCCTCCTAGCATTGGTGCTGCAATTCTTTGCATCACTTCTGAACCTACGCCATGGGTATACATAATGGGTGCTAACCCAGCTAATATAGCAAACACTGTCATTAACTTTGGTCTAACCCTTTGAACCGCACCCTCATAAATAGCGGCATTTAAGTGTTCTAAGTTAAATTTATCTAAATGCTTTTGCTTAGCTTCATCAATAGACTCTTGTAAATAAACTATCATTATAATGGCTGTTTCTGCTGCCACTCCAAGTAAGGCTAAGAAACCAACAATTACGGCTATACTCATTGCAAAGTTAAGCATGTCTATATAAATCAATCCCCCTAAAAGTGCAAAAGGCAGGGTGCAAAATACGATAAGAGTTGGAACCATCTGCTTTAAAGCGAAATAAATAAGTACTAAGATACTAAGAAGTACCGCAGGGATAATCCACTTAATTTTTTCCATCGCCGAGGCTAAATATTCAGACTGTCCGGCCCATTCAACATAATATCCTGGTTCAAAGTTTATCTCGTCTATAAGGGCCTTAGCTCCTTCTTTATAAGCCGTTGCTGTTACACCCTCCTTTGGCGTGATATATACAAAGGTAACGGGTGTTGCCATCTCTGACTTGATAACTGAGGCACTTTGTCTATAACCTACACTTGCAAAGGTTGATAGGGGCACAAAGCCTAGTTTTGTTTTAATTTGAATATCTTTAATACTTTCTAAAGAGCGTCTTTCAGGTCAAGAAGGTTTACTTTTTACACCTCTGGCCTATAC
>DTVI01000354.1 GCA_012963655.1 Sulfurimonas sp. | reverse complement strand
AAAAATTAAAATACTACTGCTGTCATCATGAACAGGCCGTATCCATAGCGACAGAGGCTTATGCTCGAGCTAAAGATTCTCTAGGGGTTTCTTTAGTGACCACAGGTCCGGGAGCAACAAATGCGCTCACGGGTATGTGTTGCTCTTGGATGGATTCTGTTCCTCATCTTTTGATCTCAGGGCAGGTTTTTTTGAGTCAAACGATCGGAACTACGGGCTTGCGGCAATTGGGTGTCCAGGAGATTAATATTATTGATATGATCAAGCCGGTGACCAAATATGCGGTTATGGTTACTGAACCCAATACGATTAAATATCATCTTCAAAAAGCAATTCATTTAGCAACCACAGGAAGACCCGGTCCGGTTTGGGTCGATATTCCAGCAAATATCCAAAATGGTAAAATTAATGAAGATGAATTGATTGATTTTAATCCAAATGAAATCCCGGTTAAAACCGACCCTAAATTTGCAGTTAAGGTCAATGAAGTCGCAACCCTTTTGAAGAAAGCTAAACGTCCACTTTTATTAGCGGGACACGGAGTGAGACTTGCCGGAGCTAATGACGAATTCATAAAACTAGCCGAACAACATCAAATTCCATTGACCACATCTTGGAATGGCGATGATGTTGTCAACTCCGATCATGATCTATTCATTGGACGGCCCGGTGCATTTGCCTCTAGGGGGGTTAACTTTGCGGTACAGAATGCAGATCTCTTGGTTTCCGTCGGCTCCCGACTTCCTTTTATGATCACAGGTTACAATTCAAAAGATTTTGCCAGAAATGCTCGGATTGTGATGGTGGATATCGATCAATCGGAGCTGGATAAAAGTTTCTTGAAACTGTACAGCAAAATTCGTTCTGACGCAAAGGATTTCTTAGTCGCTCTGAATCAACAACTTGCCAATGATTCTTTTCAGGCTCCTCAGGAATGGCTCGAACATTGCCAAAACTTGAAACAAAAATATCCGGTGATCCTTCCAAAATACAAAGATCAGAAAGGTTCCGTGAATTCTTATCATTTTATTGATCTCCTTTCTGATTTGTTACATTCCGATGATGTGGTCGTTACTGATATGGGGCTTTCCTTTGTCGGCACTCACCAGGCATTTCGAGTTAAAAAAGATCAGAGATTCTATACTAATTCCGGATTTGCACCGATGGGATGGGGATTGCCTGCGGCGGTGGGCGCTTGTATTGCTCATGGTAAACAACGAACGATTTGTT
>DTVI01000353.1 GCA_012963655.1 Sulfurimonas sp. | reverse complement strand
TATTTCTTACTGTTGATTCAAGTTGATTCTGAGTAGAACCAATGTTTGAACGGATTTTATCTATGTTTTTCAAAGCAGCATCTGCTGTTTTAATAGCTGTTTCAGCACCACCTCTTGTACTAACATCTATAGAATTTAATACATTAGCTGTACTGTGAGTTACAGCCAAAAAACCAGCCTGTGCATCAGTTGTAAACGCAGTATCACTAGTTAAAGTAATTTTACCACCAGTAGTCTGATTATTTAGTCCAGAGATGGCTGCAGCATCTGTACCAGCAATAGTAATATCACTACCATCGTTTGATGTTAGAACCATTTTTCCACCATCATTACTCGCGGTTACTCCTGATTCGTTAGAGACAGCATTAATAGCATTTCTTAATGCATTATCGCTGTCATTTGCAGATACACCAACTAATCCAACAGATATACCATTGATTGTTAATCCATCTGCTGCTAATGTACCGGCAGTAACATTTACTGTTGCAACTCCAGCTGTCATATTAGCAGCATCAGCAGTTGTAGTTGCAGCTGTCGCTGTTACAGATGTTGCATTTGAAATGGCATTAACTTCTTTAGCAATTGCCCACGCTGAACCAGCTGAGTGTGCTGTAGTATTTGCACCTGTAGCTGTATCAGCACTTGATGCAGCAGTTGCAGTACCATTAACAATTAGAGTTTGTGTTCCTACCGCTGTAAGTGCAGTACCTTCTGTCTCTGCAAATGCACCAATAGCATTAGTCTGTGTACTTGTGATAGACACATCTACCGTCTCGTTAGCATATGCACCAACATGAAATGACTTTCCAGAAAAAGTACCATCAAGAAGCTTCTGACCATTAAAAGAAGTGTTCTCTGAAATGTTTTGAGCAGCTTCTAAAAGTTTACTAATATCTTGTTGGATTGCAGCTCTAGAATCATCGTTTTGACTATCAGATGAAGCCTGGATGGCCTTTGTTCTTACCGTGTTAAGAATGTTTGTATACTCTTCAAGAGCACCATCAGCCGTTTGCATTACAGCCATACCATCATTAGCATTACTGATAGCTTGACCAAGACCATTTGCCTGAGCACCCAGTTGATTAGCGATACTAAGACCAGCAGCATCATCTGATGCAGAGTTGATACGTAGACCTGAGGATAAAGCCTTAAGTGACTTGTCAAGACCAACATTGTTCATTGTAGCATTTCTGTGTGCGTTCATAGCACCTACGTTTGTGTTAATTCTAAA
>DTVI01000352.1 GCA_012963655.1 Sulfurimonas sp. | reverse complement strand
CCTCAAACAAAATCAATATTCGGCCCAACTGGATCGATTCAGATGTTTTTCGTCCACTCGGATTGAGGACTAACAAAAAAATTCTTTTTGTAGGACGTCTCACTGCCCAAAAAAACATAAATTTGATCTTGAATGCACTTGAGGGTATGAGCACCAGTTTGGATATCGTGGGCGACGGTGACATGCGAGATGATATAGAAAAATTAGCCATAAAACTTAAAGTACAAGTAAAGTTTTTGGGTCGGATGCCAAACGACAGGATGCCTTACATATACAACAGTTATTCTGTCTATGTATTGTGCTCTAAGTTCGAAGGTAATCCAAAAGCTTTACTTGAAGCAATGTCATGTGGATGTGCAGTAATCGGGACCAATGCACCTGGGATACGTGATGTAATCAGGCATGAACAAACCGGTCTCCTGGTCGCTGAATCGCAAAAAGGTTTACAAGATGCTATTAATCGATTACTTGATGATGACAGACTGAGATACCGACTGGGAGAACGGGCCAGGCAATATATTCTGGAAAACAACTCGCTGAATGATGACATTGAAAAAGAATGTGCGCTTTATCAGAAGCTCTTAAATCATGAACCAAAGGCATGAGGGTTAAAACCAAACATCGAGCTTGGTTATCTAGGAATGAAGGCATAAACGACTTTTGGCAAGCAAGTCCGAGTGATTGATTTGACATAAACGAGTCGTACCTCTAACTGGAATCGACTACAGGCAATATCGGTGAGGTTGAAGCAAACGATATGCAGCTAGCCGATATTTTCTTTACCTCTGCCCCCATGGATTTATATTAGGCCGATCTTCACTTTGTGGCTGTAACGAACCCCCTATCGACGAAGCCAGGCAGCCCGATCTGAGGCCTTTGGTGATAGCCTCGCAGATGTTTGGATGCACACTAAAACATGAGGCATATAATTTTTTGAATCCACTGTATATCCCGGCTGTATCGATACAATCTTCCGCCGCAGAATTAAAAGTGATTGTTTGCCTGAATTTTACTCTTCACGTGACGTTGGGCTTTCTCCAAGCATTTTTGATCCTTGTCCAAATAGTGTAATAGAAATGGAAGCCTGTGGATTACCAGATATTATGACAAAAGAAAGTGGAGCATCATAAATTGTTAAACACGAAAACCTCACAATAAATGAAAACATTAAATTATCTTATATGAAATTACAAACTATAGAAAGACTGCCAAAAGTTAGTTTAGAAAAGTGGGCAAATT
>DTVI01000351.1 GCA_012963655.1 Sulfurimonas sp. | reverse complement strand
TTGTTGGGATCCCATTCGAAATTGTAATTCATCTATTTCCTTATAACTACTAATTTGATTATATCATTTAATAAGTTATCTATACAAGAAAAATTAGAAGTAAAAAATATATGAAATAAAGAAATCAAGGTGGCGACTGTCCACTTTTTGTATGGTATTTTGAATCTAGGGACATAATACTTATTATGTCCCTAGATTTTATTACTCACTGATAAGTCGTTGGAACTCTTTCTCCATCACAATATCTTTTGTAGATTCAACCCTGTCTATAAAGACTATTCCCTCTAAATGGTCATACTCGTGCTGAAATATTCGCGCTAAAAACCCTTCGAACTTTTGCTCTACCATCTTGGCATCACGATCATAATAGCGTACATGCACCTCATGATAGCGTGGCACGCGGGCGCGCAATCCAGGAAGACTAAGACAGCCCTCCCAGTCTTTTTTCATATTCTCTGAATGCGAAATAATTTCAGGGTTAATAATGGTGGTTGGTTCCATCTTGGGCGCATAGGGATAGCGCTCATTAGGCTCAGAGCTCATAATAAAGATTCGCTCAGAGTTAGAAACCTGTGGTGCGGCAATGCCCATTCCCTTTGCTTCTTTACATGTAAGTAATAAATCATCAATAAAATCTTGAGTCTTTTGAGAATTAATCTGAAGCACCTTTTGAGATTTTTCTCGTATTACGGATGCTCCTAATTGTGCTATAGATAGTATATTAGACATGTTAACCTTTTTTCCTATATTTATTTAAAAAATATATCCCTGTGAAGGAATCTCCACTTTTATGTTTATTTATAAGATTAAAGGATAGGGATAACCTACCTATAAGCTTCTTTCCTATGTTTAATCTTAATAACGGTAATAAGAATTTCATCTTCTACTATTTCATAAATAACTCTATACTCACCAACTCTTAACCTATAAAAAGCAGATAAGTCACCTACAAGCTTTTTTCCAACATAAGGGTCTTCTACTAGTTTTTCTTTGATGTTTGATAAAATACTTTTTTGCCAATACCTGTCAATATTTTTTAGATCTTTTTTAACCTTCTCATCAAAAAGGAGTTTATAGTCCAAGTGACTTTTCCAACTCATCTAGTGAGATTAGGTTTCTATCATCTGCTTTTGAACGCTTTTGAGCCTCATAAAAATCAATCATATCATCAAGATAACTTGATAGGGCTTCTTTTACAAAAAAGCTTTTTGAATGATTTGTTATTTCTGCTAATTTATCT
>DTVI01000350.1 GCA_012963655.1 Sulfurimonas sp. | reverse complement strand
AGCCATAGTTATGACTATGATTGTGTTGTCATTTTTCATGTGATAGACGGAGATTTAGTTATAGAACTATTTCCAGACGATGCACCTAGGACCGTAGAAAATTTTTTACACCTAGCGGAAACTGGATTTTATAATAATACACTTTTTCACCGAATCATTGAGGGCTTTATGATTCAAGGCGGTGATCCAAATACCAAAGACACTTCAACTGGAGCAGGCAGCACTTGGGGAAGAGGCGGGCCAGGTTATAGTATACCTGCTGAGTTTAACAGCCTAAATCATGATCGTGGAATTGTTTCAATGGCTAGAAGTACCCATCCAGACAGTGGCGGTTCCCAGTTTTTTATAGTTCATCAGGACTCACATTCTCTGGATGGAAAATATACTGTCTTTGGTCGGATAATCACACAAGAAAGTTTTGACACGCTTGATAGAATAGCAACTCGGCAAACTATTCCAGACTCGACTATTCCAATAGCTTATACACAAACTACCATTCTATCAACAGAGATTGTTTCAAAATCAGATGTAGAGAATATGCTAACCCTAGATGAACCAAACCGTACTTTAGCGTTGGTAGAACAAACCGATCAATATACAAACACAACTATGGATTTTTCACTTACTGTTCCAACAGGATGGACGATTGAGGAAAGCGAAACCCCAGAGAACGTTGCTGGACATGTTGTTACATTATACGGTCCATCCCAGGAACACTCAAGTCCAATAATTTACGTAAAAGTAGACGGCTTATCAAAATTTAATACAGATACTGATGAAATGACAAAAACCACGTTTAAAGACTATGCAGATTCCCTTTTAGAGCGGTACCACGGTTTAGTGGAGAAGGGAAATCTGATTTTAATATCTGAGGAAGCTGGTGTAATAAACGGAAGGGATGCACATACCATTATAGGCAAACAGCTTGATTTCACACTAGGCGGCGAAATTCAATTCAAACAAACACTTCTTGGTAGCAGCTCCCTCATATACGGAATCACATACTACAACTTTGTCGATAATTTCTCAGAAGGGATTGACGTATATGATAACCTTGTATCAGATTTTACAATAATTTCTGAAATGAAAAAACAACAGAAACTTGAAGAATTCACTCAGATCTCAGAAAAGACAGCAGAAGAACTTGGAGTCGCCGGTGAAAAGTTTGGAGAGGTTGTATTTAGTGAACCTGAAGAGGAGGGCGGTGGCTGTCTTATAGCAACAGCTGCATTTGGTTCTGAAATG
>DTVI01000349.1 GCA_012963655.1 Sulfurimonas sp. | reverse complement strand
GCAGGGTTTAATTGTGTGTCTCAGAGCGGCGGTGTGGCCTAGAGGTAAAACGCAAAGATGTTTTTCAAAAGGATAGACATAGCCCGCCCGTACTATAGATGCCTGACTACTAACCATGCTCTGATGAGAATACTCTATCAGTTTTGGGTTACCTGTTGTGCCTGATGAATAATAGAGTATTGCGGTCTGATTCTCTTTAACCTTTGGTGCTTCAAAAGTATTTGCTGGATATTCATTCAATACTTCCATCAAAGGGATTCCTTCAATATCGTCAAAGTTGATCAATTTTATTTTCGATGATTTCAGTCCAGCATAATGTTCATTGTGACAAACAAGTAGTTTTGTATCCAAAGATTCTACTTTGTTAATAACTTCTTTGGCATGAACGTGAGAAGGGAAAGGATTAAAACGTATACGGCAGCGAACACAGGCAAAGTAGAGAACCAGATAATCCAGAGAATTGCGTAAAACTGCGGAAAGAATTTCATCTGGGTTCACACCAAGATTATTTAGGAAATGACTGCACTGATTTACCTTAAGGTTGAACTGCCCATAAGTCCACGTTTCGTTATTTGTTATAAGAAATGAGTGAGCTGGGTTTTTTTCGGCTGTGAAGTTAAGAATCTCCGAAAAAGAAGGGAAATTTTGCAACCTTTCTGAAAGTTCACGGTTGTTTTCACTGTTCATGATGGCCTTTCTCAATCAATTCAATTAAACTCTTATCAGGAGTATAGATCCATACCGTTGGAAGATTGGAATGGCCCGCCCCCGGTACGATTCCCCCCAGAATGATACTACCCAGAGATTTATAGTGGTCGATCGCATCATTGATGTCATTCACTTCATAAGCCAGATGATGAATCCCTCCACCGGTTCTTTTGAGGAACCCACTCACTTTTGAAGAATCAGACAGAGGCATAATCAGTTCGATCATTGGCATCGATCCATGTCCTGTTTCAAAGAACATAATCTCCACGTCATGGGCTGGTTCATGAATTCTTTTCGTTTTTTGCCTCAATCCGTGAATCCGTTGGTAATCCAGACACGATCGTTCAAGATCCTTGACTACTATACCTATATGATCTAGGCGCAAATCCATCTTCATTTTTCGATCCTCAGTATATTTCCAATGTGTCGCCCATCGTGAAGTACCAATCTTTTTCAACCAACAGAGCTTGATATTTATCTTTCTGATGATTAAATCGACAAACCATGGGGCGTGTTGAACCCGGCCATCCTCCTCCTGAAATGCCACCTTCACTGAATCCATGTTCATGAAGCAGGTCGCGCATAAAAGGACATCCTTGCATCCAGAGAGTCACTTCATTTGCTTTCATCTCTTTAAAGAATTGAAGTCCCTGACGAATTAAAACCGATCCGCATGATCTGTTGTCGATTGATGTGAATAGATCGATAAAGTGTCCTCTCAAAGTCTGTCCCTCTTTATAGAGCTTCAATACACAATACCCTTCAAGCATGTTTCCATTGAATGCTCCGTATGCATAATAAGGAACATCGGGACGCTCCAGATAACGCCAGTTTAGAAAATCTGATTTTCGCTCAACGATCACCTCGTAATCGTTTTTCGATTTTTCCCAGAGGTCATTTGTTTCATCGCCAAATTTCAAGATTTTTTTCCAAGTGAGTGGTCCACAATCTAAATCTCCTTTTCCATCATCATTCAAGCTGATTCTTTTTGTATAGAGTTTTTGTTGAGCAATCTGTTCATAACCCAATAGTTTGATGTGCAGTTCATAAGCGTTGTCATTGGGATATCCGTATGTAAAGGAGATTTCCTGCTCTTCTAGTTGTTGTATCAATTTGTCGGATACATACTTGATTAAACCTCTGTTTTGCCACTTAGGATCAATCATCATCGCAACTGAATGAGATCCAATCACTGATTCCCCATCAATCCAGTATTTCATAGGAATAGCGGCAAAATGACCCACAATTTCTGAATCATTGTCAGCATAGATCATCAAAGGTTTTCCAGCTGGATTTTTCCCTCTGAATTTCCATTCCCAGTTCGCGAGATTGCGACGGTTCCAAGGGTGTTCTTCAACTAAGTTATCCAATCTCTGAAAACCTTCTTCATCCCCCTCTCGATATTTTCTGATTTCTAACATGGATTACCTCTCAGCTAAATGGGACAATTTCATAAATGTATTCAACACACCTCCCGTAACAGAATAAACGCCTCTGCCGCCTCACAGCCCACCGATGAGCCACGCCAACGGGCCAAATGATCCACAGCCTGAAAAGAACGAGAATGTGGCCAGGGACGCATTTCTTTGGTATAGATTTCCAGTGCTTGGAGTTTGCGGTCAAGGGTGATGGAAACATCTTCGAACCAGTTGGGTTGAAATACAGGACCAGAGTCCGGTGGTTGCCATTCAGTGCTGGAAGGAACCTCGAAAGACAGCAAACGCCGGACTACTTGCCCGGGTTGTGGACGGCAAGCCGTTACTACCGCTTGATGGGTAATCCGGTGATCAATGTTGAGATCACCGGAATGATGCGTACAAACTGTTTCAGGATTTATTCTTTTAATCTGCTCCTCAACTGCTATGATCACATCTAAGAGATCCACGGAATCAAGACGGTTATCCGGAAAGTTCAATAATCTGACCGAAGTGACACCTAAAATGTCTCCAGAAGAGTGTGCCGCTTTTGCCAAAGCAGACAATTCATCAATGCGATTTCCCGGATTCCGAACAGCATCACGCGATGTAGCACCTTCCGCTAAAATCAAGATATGTACTTCGTTTCCGGCTTCAGTCCATTTTGCTACGCTGGCTCCACAACCAAGTACCTCATCATCGGGATGTGCGGCTACAACAAGAATACTCATCGTGTTATCTCAGATAATTGTAATTGAAAGCGTCTTGTCTTTTTTTTAAGTTGAGGAGAATGGGAGATTTCTCTGAATCCTAGGTTTTGAAAAATTTTCATGGAAGCTTGATTTTCCTCCTTCACCTCACCGACCAATGTGAATCCCTGAGTATTTTTAAATGATTCGATTCCTTTGGTAAGCAATCGTTCTCCTAAACCTAATCCACGAAATTGACGACCAATGGAGTAATCAATCACGAAATGATCCCCCGATTTTTCAAAACGTACTTGTCCGATAGGCCCAAACTGACTTTCCGCCAAAAAAAGGGTTGTTGATGGATCGTTAAGTTTATTTTTGAACCACTCTTGATGATCTTCCCAGGAAATGGGTTCAGAATTAAACGCACTTTGCCTGACATCCTGATCATTAACCCAATGCCAATAGAATTCGCAGTCAGCTGAAGAAGCACTCCGTATTCCCCATTGTTTAACCGGAATCCCCTTCAAAATCATGTCTTTAGTGATTCCAGTACCTTTGCCGTCTACTACTTCCAAACATTGTCCAGATTGCTTACGGTTACTTTCAACTGTTTTCAATCGCTTTAGTACGGCAAATTTCAGATCAGAAACGCTCAGTTCTTTTGCATTGCCCAAGCAGATCTGCAACCCAGCCTTATCCAAGGTTTCAGAAAACTTTCTCTGATTTTCTGATAGTATCGTCACAATACTTGGCAGGCCGAGGCATAAACGCTCCCAAGTGGTTGCTCCACCCGCTCCCAAAGCCAAATCTGCACGAACCATCAATTCGGCAATGTTTTTGACCTGCACGTAGAGGTTTGTATTTGGACGTGTGGCGACCTGCCGTTCAATGGAGGCTCGATTTGGATTTGTCTTCCCCAGGACTACATCGACTTCCAAATGCACCAGTTCAGGAGTAGATAGGGCGGCAAGTGCACACCCAGTAAAATTCTCGGGATCGGTTCCACCGAAGAAGACGAAGACGCACCGAATCTCTCCAGTTCGGCGACGTAACTTCTTGCGGGCCTCGGCGAATTCCGGACGCAACAAAGCGTATTGTGGACCGAGCATTTGAGTACATGTAAGAGGAACTAGCCCATTGTAACGGTTCTGACCATCCCTAAAATAGTTTTGATCCAATAAAAGATCACAGTCGTGCTGGCGATTCGCAAGATCGTCAATGACCATCAACTTGCGGACGTGAGGCCTTAAACGGTTTTCCCAGTCGCAATCCAATCCGTAGTGGTCGATGATCAACCAATCCGGACGCTCACCGTTAAGCACATCAAGTGTTTCCGTTGCATCCTGTTCCTGGGTGACATTGAACCAACGGGTGTAATCTTCAGCCACCTCTGTGTAATGCTCTCTCCCTTCATCCAAATCCGGTGCCGAAAGTTCGTGTACCTTGAATTCCTTTTTGCCGATTACGTCGTTCAGATTCCCGGGATGGGCTCGGCAGACGAACCGAACCTCAGCTCCAGAGTCTCTCAAAGCCTCCGCCAAAGAGAGGCAACGCATCACATGTCCAGAACCAATTTTCAGAGAAGCATCAGTGCGGATGAGAATGAGGATAGACTGATTATACATTGTCATCGTGTGAAGTTCTGATTTTCTTCATCCAGTATCTGAAATATCAGCTCTGCACGTCTCCAATCTTCAGGGGTGTCAACATCCTGCACGCGCCAGCTTGGAATTTGAACAGGACATGAATGCTGATCAAAGATCTGAAGGTTGTTCATCCAAGCTTCTGGTCGCCCCCAATAGAACTGGGCTGCATCATGAAGTGCCACCGGTAAGTCTTGAGAACGCATCTCCCATTTTTCAGGGAAAAACATTTCTAAACCTCCTTCAGGGTGCTCCTTGAATGAACGGAAAATAGGAGAGGGATATTCCGTCACAGAAAACGCGTAGGACCAGTCACCGGAATCTAAAGCCATCCATCCACGTTTTAAATCTTCGGGCTGTACTAGGGAGGCGGTTGCATAAATACAACAAACGGCATCAAGCGGCCAGAGTTGAGCTTGCATCCAAGCCACAGCGTGTCCTATCACTTCAATGGTACCAGCGTAATCATCTGCCAGCTTGGCTGGACGCATAAACGGGACTTCCGCACCGAATGTCTTTGCCACCTCAGCAATTTCCTGATCGTCTGTGGAAACGAGGATATGATCAAATAGCTGACTTTTTTTGGCAGCCTCAATCGACCACGCTATCATCGGTTTGCCACAGAACGGTTTGATATTCTTGCCCGGAATCCGCTTGCTGCCACCACGTGCTGGAATCACCGCGAATCGCATTTAAAT
>DTVI01000348.1 GCA_012963655.1 Sulfurimonas sp. | reverse complement strand
AACGTAAGTTTGGACGTAAAAGAAGTTTTTCAAATGCTCCATATAAGCCATTGGGATGATAACACTTTTCCTGTTCATCCAATCAGGATGGGGAAGTGTTAGTTTTGTACTTTTCATTTTTACATTTTCATAAAAAATCATATCTATATCTAAGGTTCTTGGAGCATTAGAAAAACTTCTTTTACGTCCAAACTTACGTTCAACCTCTAAGACATATTTTAAAAAAGCCCTTGGTCTAAGGTTTGTTTTGATTAAGATGACGGTATTATAAAAGTCATCTTGCTCACAATAACCAAAGGGTGGGTTCTTTAAAATAGGCCCTGTTTGTACTACGTCACACAAGGGTGATCTTTTAAAAAAGCAACTTAACTTTTCTAAACGTCTAGGGAGGTCGCCTATATTACCACCAACTCCTAGTGTCACACAATATCTCTTAAATGAGTCCTTAGAAAAAGAAGGAAACAGTTTAGAACTATAAAGTGTTAAGTTCTCATTCAAAGACTTCTCTAGCACCTTAAGCCTGCGCTACTTTTTGTGCTTTTTGTGCTTCTTGCATTGCTGCCATCTCAGAAAATATTTGTGTCATACCTGTCATTGCTAAGTGGTAACCAAAAGGACCAAACCCTACAACTGAAGAAGCACATACAGCTGCTATCATATTCTTTTGACGAAATTCTTCTCTTCTATGAATGTTAGAAATATGAACCTCAATAGTTGGTAAAGAAACAGCAGAAATAGCATCTCTAATAGCTATAGATGTATGTGTATATGCAGCAGGATTAATGATAATACCATTTGCCTCACCTAAACATTCTTGAATACGGTCGACAATTTCGCCTTCAAGGTTTGATTGAAAAAACTCAATTTCAATCTTGTTTTTATCTGCAAAATCTTTCATTTGTGCATGAATCTGCTCTAATTTCATTGGTCCGTAAATATTTTGTTCACGTACGCCTAACATGTTTAAATTTGGTCCTTGGATTACGACTACTTTTGCCATTATTTACCTTAATGTGAGATATTTATATTGTTCTATTATTTTAAGCGTATATTATAGCTTTATAAAGCATAATTTTTATTTAGTTTATTAAAGGTATTTATAATTTGAAAATTCTTAACGTTTCTTACATCTTACAAAATAATGAAGTCATTAGTGGAAAGTCCCTTGCCTTCGAAAAAACAATCATTAAAATCGCTCCCTTAGATGAGCTCATACAAATATACCCTGAGGCTGAAGTTATTGACACCCCGGCTAATTCATTAGTCATGCCAGGACTTATTAATGCCCATGTTCATTTAGAATTTTCCGCTAACAAAACCCAACTGGAGTATGGAAATTTTATGCCTTGGCTTAGTTCTGTTATTAAAAATAGAGAGGACCTAATTGAAGGTGCACACGAGGCTATGCAAGTGGCTACACATAAGATGTTACTCTCAGGAATCACGACTTTTGGCGCGGTATCATCCCATGGTATGGATTTAGAAGCAGCTGAAAATGCTAAGCAAAATGTTGTCTTTTTTAATGAAATTATAGGTTCTCAAGCCACTATGGCTGATGCCTTATTAGATGACTTTAAGTCAAGACTCGCCGCATCGGAGTCAGTAAAAAGAGACGGTTTTTATCCTGGCGTGGCTATTCATTCTCCCTATTCAGTTCACCCCGCTCTCATAAAAAAAGCCATAGAAATTGCTTGGCTGAAAAAGTACCCTTTATCTGCACATTATCTCGAAAGCCCTGCTGAAAGAGAATGGCTAGATCATAATGAGGGAGACTTAAAACCTTTTTTTAATGAATTTTTAAAACAAGATTACGCAGTTAATACCTCTAAAGACTTTTTATCCTTATTTAAAGATACACCTACTCTTTTCACACATGTTGTACAAGCCAATGACGATGAATATAAGGCTATCAAAGAAAATGGCCACAGTATTATTCATTGCCCTATTTCTAATCGCTTACTGGGAAATGGAGGCTTAGACTTAGACATAATCAAGGGGCATAATATTAAATGGCTATGTGCAACAGATGGTTTAAGTTCTAATTACACCTTGAGTCTTTTTGAAGAAATGAAAATTGCTTTATTTATGCATAAGGAGACAGCCCTTCTTCCCTTAGCAAAGTCTTTACTAAATTCCGTTACAATAGACGCTGCAAAAGCATTAAATTTAAACACAGGTGAGATACAAGAAGGTAAGAATTCAGACCTTATTGTTATGGACTTAGGGGAAGAAGCAAGCGAGCAACTTCCACTTCACATCATCTTACAAAACTATCCACTTACACACCGATATATCAACGGAAAATTCGTTGAAGTAACTAACTAAACAGGATCTATTTATGAATACACTTAAGACTATTTTTTCACCCTTTTTCTCAATAATGAAGTTTATCCAAGAACATTTTAAAGCTATGCTTTTTTTACTCTTACTCTTTCTTTTATTTTCACCTAGTGAGAGCGAACTTGAACCTGCAAACCTTGCTGAGATAAAACTCCAGGGTGTTATTATGGACGCGAGTTTAGTTGTTGAACAATTAGAGCTTGCAAGAAAAGACAAAAACATCAAAGGTGTACTTTTTGTTGTTAATTCTCCAGGTGGAGCTGTTCCTCCTTCCATAGAAATCATGCAAGCTATTAAAAGACTTAAAGAACAAAAGCCTGTCATTGCTTACGCGGCAGGAACCATTGCTAGTGGTTCTTACTACGCTAGTATTTACGCAAATGAAATTTATGCTAACCCTGGCTCAATGGTAGGTTCAATTGGTGTAATTATGCAAGGTACTAATTACGCTGAACTTGCTAAAAAAATCGGTATCTCAGCTCAAACTATTAAGGCAGGAAGGTTTAAAGAAGTGGGGACAGGTTCTAGAGAATGGACACTAGATGAAAAGGCTGAACTTGAAAAGGTTATTAATGACACCTATAATCTTTTTGTTAATGATGTTTCAACCGCTAGAAAACTTGACCCTAAAAAGCACACTGTATTTGCTGATGCACATATCTTCACAGCTTCTCAAGCCAAAGAGGTTGGTTTAATTGATAAATTGGGTGTGGGTTATGACGCTAAAAAAGCCCTTATTGAGCTTTCTGGTGTAGATAGGGCTGTGTGGCAAAAAGAGGATAAAATCGATTCTTTTGTACGCCGCCTTAGTGGAGAAACGGCTTCTTTTATGGGAGCATACTTTTCTAACTTAACTCTAAAATAAGCTTTCTAAATCTAGTCCTCTTCTCTTTTATACAAAGAATGATATATCCCTAGCATAAAAGCAGCGATACCGCTGGCTGTGAATAAAAATCCATATTCAAGCATACTAGGATCTGCAAGATAAAGCATTCCAATAATGGAAGAAAATAATAAAAAATGTCCTATACTTGATGCTAAAAATCGTCCTATTGAAAATGGTATTCTTAGGGGTTTGTCTTGTTTCTTACTCATAATATTTTCCTTTTAAAAGCGGATTATAACTATACTTCCTTTTGTATCTTCTTACTTAAAAAACAAATTGCAAACCATTATAGGCAATCCCAGCCTAGATCTACAAAAAAATACACCTCATGGGTATAAGGGTTTTCTTCTAACAAGACTTCTTAAAACAATTATATTTACCTTGTATATATTGAAGGTAAGCATATCCCTCATTTAAAGATATATCTGAAAATATTCTTCATAAAAAGGCCATTTTAATTTTATCTCAAAGGAATGTAAACCATTTTCTTCAATACTATAAGCACTAGAAAAGGTCACTGAACATTATTTATGGGGGTAGATGTGCTTGTAGTTTCAGCCAAATGAACTTCAACTTATAAGTTGATTTCAAACTTTCCCACATCACACACAAAAGGATTATTCGTAATCATAAGAGACCCGGCAAAGGCCAAGGTAGAATATAGTAGAGTAAGAAGTTTTCTTAATACGAGACTAGCTTAACGCTTATCCCAAGAAACCATACCCCACTCTTCTAAGTCTTGCTGAAGCGTCTTCATGGTTCTGTCTTGTTTATGACAAGCATAACAAGCATTAGTTTCTTTAGGCATTTTATATTTTAAGGTCTCATCTGGTGTCGTAAAGCCAAAAAGGTGTGAGCGTACCGTTAAAGGGGACTTACCTGTATGTCTCCCTACCTTTGGCATATGACATTCAACACATAAAGAACCTTTTGAGCCCTCTTTATGACGGGTGTGCTTTTGTAAGTTATCTTGGTGTGGTCCAATAAGAGAGCCAAAACTATGACACTTCATACACAAGTTATTTCCCGTATTTGTTTCAGCAGTTGGCTCTAAAGTATGAGGGTTATGACAATTAATACAGGTAATTCCATGTATCCCTTTAATAGAATGTACAAATTCATTTCCTTGGGTACGGTTCTTCTTAGCCGCACCATTGGCATAAAATTCTTTTGTTGCATGTCCCTTAATAAAAGGCGCTACCATTTTATAGTTTGATAGAGGCTTACCTGCTTCATATCCTTTTGGATAATCCCTAGCATCACCAAAAATCTCACTCATATTATGGTCTTCTAAGCGCTTATCACGGTTACGCATATGGCATTGAAGACAAACCTCATTTTGACGTACAGGGTCTGATAAGGAAGCAATATATACCTTTGACTCTGGATTTTCAACATGCTTTGAAGCAGGACCATGACAAGATTCACAAGCAATACCTACATCAACACGTTTTTCAGTAGACATAAAGCCAGTAAAGTGACATCCGTCACAGGCTCTTGAAGTTGGTAAGGCATTATTATCATGAGGAAATGCATCTTTATACCAATACTTCCAAGGCTTAAATCCCTGCCATTTTTGTGTTTGTACATTCCATTGATAATTTCCTAAGACATAATCTCCTGTCCCATTAGTATCATGTCTCATCATAAAACGTTGTTTAAATTTTCCACCCACCGTATAAACTGCGTCTTTTAAGGCAAAATTAGCATTAGAAGGTAGTTTTGAAAAGTCAGCTACCATAGTTTCAGGATTAGCATGAGGATCTTGGATCATGCGAGGATGACGTGAATGTGACCATTGTTCATGCTTATCTTTATGACACTCCAGACATTTTGAAGCTCCAACAAAGTGAGCTTGTTTTTGCGCTTGACCTTGAAGGTCAACTTGAATACCTACATGTTCTTGAGTAAGTTGTTCATAAAATGGAAATATTTTCGAGGCATACTGGTAAACAATGTAGCCCCCAATAAGACTTATTATAAGCACCGCATATAAAATAACTTTTTTCATCTCTTTTCTACCCCTAATTCTTTTACGGGAGTATTTCCCCAAGAAATATTTATACGTTTGGCTCTATCTTATCTTCACTTATATCCCCATCAGAACACTTTTGGATATAGATACCAGAGATAGCTAGAAATACTCCCGTAACAGAACTGATAAAGGCTAATGATGCGAACCAAATCAAAGCAACTAGACCCACTAAAGACATAGGAACATCTATAGCATTTTTTTCATTACTGATATAGCTTGCTACTCGGTATACTTGGTTTTGATTAACAAGTTTATTAATATCATAATAAATAGCCGTTTGTTCTTTCTTTAACTCATAAATTTCAATATCAAAGACCTTAATTTTCTGTTGTATATTTGAGTATCCCTTATATAAGGACTGCTTTGTATATGCTGCTTTCGAAATTGTGTCATTCTTATTTTTAACAGCGTTTATAGTAAAAGATTCTAAGTCCTCTCTATATTTTTTTCGTAAAAACTCATGCGAAACCTGCTTACCCTTAAGTTGGTTATTCAGGTAATCTATACGTGCACGAATCGCGTCTATACGTTTTTGGTATCCCGTACCAACAAGACTTAAGTGTTTTTGAAGCTGCTCTTCTGAACCTGTTTGTTGGTCTAGTGCCTTGGTCCCTGTGGCATAATCTGAAACTTGATATAAACGTTCTTCTTTTTTCTCTATCAATGTTCTATACTTCTTTTCAGTTCGTGTGCGTGTAAAGAAATTAGATTCATCAAGCTTTTGCTTCATTTCTGCCTTTAGCCTGTCTAATTCTAAAGATAGTTTTTCTTTATCAGAACCAGCCCCTTTTATATTGTTATTTAAAAGTCCACGTAAACGTTTTTGAACACTTTCTCTTTCTTTGTCCCAAGCACTGTAAATATAACTTTCTTTAGAATATAAACCATTTAATTCTAAATTTATTTTTTCTTTATAAGTATCATTTATACCATGAAGTTGGAGTTCAACATGTTCACTTTGTTGTTGTACTTGAGTATTGAAATTTGTATTGGCTGTACTGATTTTTCTTAAATAAGTATGCTCGATATTTTCTAATTTTATAGTATCAATATTTATAATTTGAGCTTCAATATTAGCAATACTTTGATCTAACAACAAGGCCTTATCCTTACGCTCATCAATAGCAAGCGTTAAGTTAGCAAAGTTTCGTTCAAATCCATTTATCATTGTCTCAAAGGTGATAAGCGTTAACATGAGAACACCTATAAACAACATAATTTTCCACCTCTTATGCTTAGCATACATCATCGCTGTTGCCACTGGAATCTTAGTCCCTTCAACTACTGCAACCAGTAAAAAAGGAAGCCCCGCTACAAAAATTGCGGAAAAATCATTAAAGTTAAAGATATGATCTGCACGATTTATCTCAAAATAAACAGAATACGCAACCATAATAGAAATTGAAAAGCCAATCATCACAGCAATAATTTCAATTACCCAGGCAAACTTAACCAGATTCACACCAATACTAAACAGTCTTTGATTTTTCATAATTATCCTCATATGTTTTCAGTATTATAGTTAAAAAATATTAAGTTTTTTATGAAAGTACCCTCATTCTATATAGAAGAAGTCTAATATATTTTATTTTCTTAGTTCACATTCTATTTTTTCAAATAAAATAATTTCAGCTTATAATTATTTAGAGAATTCCATCCAGTTTAACTAATAAAAAAGCTAAGTTCACCCTATAGCCTTTATCCTACTAATATAGGAGGTGCTAATGAGATAGTCCCTCGAAGAGGTAGCATTGTTATTTATAATTATGATAAAAACAGTGTTAATATAAACCTAGGCCCAATTCTTAAAAATCTAGTGGCCTATCCCATTCATAATGTGATAATCCTAAAAAGAAATTTTGCACATTTATCCTAGCACATGTTTGTTGTTCTTAAAATAGTATATAATTCTTTATGAATTATATACTTATAGATGATTTACATCTTCCTTCAATTGAAATTTATAAACAACTCCGAGAAAATGCTTTTACTAAGGACAATAGTTTTATTGCAGACAGTCCTAAGGTTATTAATAAACTCTTAGAAGGTGACTTAGAAATCAAAAGTATTCTTGCCACGCAAGAGTATTATGATGAGTTTCATGAACTTATTTCTTCAAAAAACATTCCCCAACTCTTTGTAGCTGATAAAGAACTCATGCAGACTATTGTGGGTCATAAAATTCATCATAATGCCATGATGCATGGTATTAGACCCCAGCAAGTAGCACTAGAAAACCTGGATGACTGCATTATTATGGTAGATGAAATATCCTCAACAGAAAACATTGGCTCTATCGCTCGTTCTGCTGCAGCATTAGGAATACATTCTTATCTTTTACCTCGTCAAGGACCGCATCCTTATTCTAGACGTGCTTTACGTGTTTCAATGGGACATATAAACATGTTGAAAACACATGTATATGATGATATCTTTAGTACATTGCAGTCCCTTAAAAGCAATGGATATACTATATATGCAGCCGAAGTCACACATGATGCTGTTAATTTATCTCAGGTTCAAGTAGCTGAAAAATGGGTATTACTTATGGGACACGAAGGAAAAGGGATTTCAAAGGAGGTCTTAGAACTTTGTGATTTTGTGGTAAAAATAGAAATGATAGAAGGTATTAAAAGTTTTAATGTTAGTGTGGCTGCATCTATTATGATGTATCAATTTAAACATCCTAATTAAGACTTCTTTAGTTAAATAATTCTTTAAATAAAGGGCGTTTAGAGATATTATAATCCATACATTTAGAACTTAGTTCCTGAAGCCTTAGATACTGAGGGTCTTGGGGATCAGTACATAAATTAAGTAAGTCTTCTAATAAGCATCCATAAGCACGAATTTCTATTCTTTCATAAGCTTCTTCATTATCCTTATAAAAACTTGCTGCGCCAAAATCACCAAGATAGGATTTATCTTTTTCATTAATCAAAATATTATGGGCGTAAAAATCTCCATGCATAAGCCCTCTACTATGTAAGTGTTCAGAAACTGAAGCCATATCTTTAGCAATCTTCATAATACTTGCAGCTGAAAACACTTGGTCTTTCTCAAAGGTGTCTCTTGTGCACGTTTGTAAACTTGGAGGAAGCCCTAAATTTTTGTAACTCTTTGGAATAAGTTCTAAGATAAGACCTAAGCGTTCATCTCCCTCAAGTTTTGCAAGAACCTTTATAAGATTTTTATGCTCACCCGTACTCATATATGCATTCATTTCATCTTTAGCATAACCATCACTTGTGACGGCGCCTTTAAAAAGTTTAAAAGCAATGTCTTTTTCTAGACCTTTACTATAAGCCTTATAAATCTCTCCAGAAGCACCCTCCCCTAATAAATCTTTGACTTTTAAGTCTGAATAAGGTAGTTCATCTAAAGAAAATTCTTCTACCTTCGAGAAAGGATTTCCAGAAAAAGCCAACCATGATAAAGATGGGAGTTCTAATAACCAAAGAGGAATTTCTTTTAGCTCATTTGCCGAAAGCCGGATTAGTTCTAAATTTGTACAATTTTTCATTTCAATAGGAAGGGTTTCAAGTTTATTTCCTGCTACAGCAAACTTTTGAAGCTTCTGCAGCTTTCCTATACTTTTAGGTAAATAAGAAAGAGCGTTGTCTGTTAAAATCAACCAAGAAATACTTAAAGGAAGGATATCTTCATCAAAACTATCAATTTTATTAGCCTTAAAACCTAACATATAGAGTTCTTTACAGTTTTTAAAAACAGGGGGAATCTTTGTAAAAAAATTATTAGAAAAAAAAGCTATTTTTAGTTTTTTAAATGAAGATAGATCAGGAAGTTCACTTAGAGCATTAAAGCTAAGGTCTAGGACTTCTAATGTTTCACTTAGTGTAAATATTTCTTGGGGAAAAGAGCTTAGGCCCTCACGCAATTTTAAATGCTTTGTGCCTTTTAAGTCACCATTATGAAGCTGTTTTAAGGTTTGCATGTATAGCCTTGAAGGGTTTTCAAAAACTTAATATCAAAAACACCCTATATATTTTTTAAAATTCTATCTAAAAAAACTTAGCCTAAAAAACCTTGTACATTTGAGAGTGAAAGTTTCTTATCTGTGATGTAATGAAGGGCAGAAGATGCATTTGAATAAAAATAAAGTTTGTTATACGCAAGGAAGTAAACTACTTAGATTCTAGCTTCAACCCCAAGCATCTGAAATTCTTCGATTTGTTTAATATATTGTGGATTTCTTTTAGATAGTGCTTTTTGCATTTTTACAATTAGCTTAGCTGTGCTTAAAGGATTTTTAGAGAAGAAATAAACAAATTCAAAATATTGATTTGCCTCAGATTCATTTTCAGGAAAGGGGAACTTTTTAACCATTATGGATAAGGCTTCTTCCATCTCAGACAGCTCACTCTTGGAGTTTTTCACTGTTTTAACAAGCATCTCTAAACTAACAACTTTTTCTTTTTTTACCTTAGGATTAATCTTACAAGTGTCAGGTTTAGATTTGCTAAACACAATAATGGTAACAACAATAAGAATGATAATAAAAAGTATAAAACATCCAACCAGATAAAGCATAAAATATCTCCTAAATACATATAAATTAACAAGAGTATAACAATATTTATTCTAAATGTAAACATTTGCTGAACTATTTACCATATTTCAAGCGTATAAGCTTCAGATATTAATATTTAATAGCTTCCGTCAGTTCAGAAAAGACCAAAGATCTTTCATCTTTATCAGGATTAATCATCTTATAAATCAGTTCAGCTAGGGTTTCATCAATATTTGGGTCTTTCTTTTGAAGTTTATCAAGTTTTTGGCCATCAGCTGGAGCATAAAAGTCATAAGCACTATAAGCTTCTTCATCAAAAAGTTTATGATATAGTTTTCTTCCTAACTCAAACATTTCAAACTCTTCATGTTTTCCTGTTGTAATGTTTTCTTCAAAATGCACACTGAGGTCTATATCCATACGTCTGAAATATGCATTTAAAATCATACTAAATCCTATAAATGCACGAGTATATTGAGATAAAACTCTATCATGAAAACGTTCAAAACTTTCACCAGAATTTTTCATACGTTTATATTCTAAGACAAGAGATTCAACATAATACTTAGCATAAATAAGAGGAACAGTTTTCAAAACTGAGTAACCTTCTTCCCCCTCACCTGTGAGCTTACCACCTAAGGTAATATGAACACCATAAGCAGACTTTCCATCAACCTTAGCCTTACATCCTTCAAAGCCAATATCACCTACTCCATGTATACCACAACCTTTAACACAAGCAGACCAATACATACGTATCATTCCCTCATCTAGAGGTACAGTCTTACTAAGATAATCACTCATCTCAATTGCGTCAGGTTTGTTTGGAATAACACCAAAAGGACAATGTTCTGTTCCTGCACAGGCAATCATATTATTAAAATAAGGGGTATCTACATTTTTATAGTTTTGAAAAAATGGTGTGTGCAAAAGAGCTGACATATCTTGTTCTTTTACGCCCGTTATATATAAACTTTGTTCAACATCAAAACGAATATTACTATCACCAAAACGTCTAGCACTTTGTGCCGCCAGAATCAAGTCACTTCCTTTGAAAACACCTGATGGGACCACTGCGTGAACTGCATAAGCACCTGAACGCAGTTCAACCTTACCATTCTTAGGATCGAAGTTTTCCATGATAGTAAGAGTATCACCTGCGCCTGAAAAGTTTATGCCTGACTTTTCTCTAATTGCTTCAGAAATGTTTTCTAAACCCACTGCTTCAATTAAGAAGAAAAGTCTATTTCTATTTCTGTTATCTCTGAAACCGTTATCTCTAAATAATTCTATAATGGCTTGATAGGCCTTAGATACTTCATTTTCATCTTTTAAAAAGATATTTGCATTTTTTGCAATTTGACCTACCTTACCACCTAAATAAAGGTTATACCCATAATGCCCATCTTTTTGAGCTAAAACAAAACAACAGTCTTGTCCAAAGGCATTAGATCTATTAGACATAGATCCTGAAATACCTGTATTAAATTTTCGAGGAAGAGTTGAAATCCATTCCCAATTATGTAAAAACTTAGATTGAAGTTTTAATAAAAGCTTTTGAGAAGGAAGGATATTATCCATCCCTATCCCATCAAGAGGGTCATTTAGAATATTTCTAAAATTATCAACACCAGTTTGATAGGTTGAAATTCCCACCTTTTGAAGTTCTTTTAAAACCGTTGGTATATCTGCAATTTTCATATATCGGAATTCAAGTTGCATACGTGTAGTAATATCAATATAATCATTTCCATAATCACGTGCTAGTCTACCTACAACTTCCGCCTGATCAGAAGTCAGTTGGCCACCTGGAATACGCACACGAATCATAAACTGCTTAGGTGTTGCAGGACGGTCAAAAATCCCAAAACATTTTAAAAAATAACTAAGGTCTTCTTTTGGTATAGAAGAATACCCAGTCTTAGCATATCCATCTAGTTTATCCCATGCTTCTTTGGGTGTTTTAAGTGCTTTAGTTGTTTCTATTTTATTAATTTTTGTATTACGTACTTCATAGGCTGCTTCTAAATCTGATATCACTGAAAATTCTCCTGACTTTATTCTTGTAATAATAGCATTATTTACACAATTATACGTAAGCTTATGCTTAAATAGTATACATATAAGACCTAAAGTATCATTCTTGTTTATTATGTTAAAATCTTATTTATTACAACATCTGCTCTTTTTTCTTCCACTGCAAAGCTTTATAACCTATAAGTGATCCTATATACAGGGAGTTTCCTGCTATTATAAGCCTCTGTAAAATGTCTTATTTTAAAACAAGTAAGAGCCTCTTTTTAAACATGATAAAAGAGGCTAAAAAGCATATAAAGCTTGGACATATATATGATAAAAAACGTAATAATAAGACCTTAAGGAAGCAAGAACAAAAAGAATATTTATTGACTTTGCACTTATAAAAAAAGCAATTGCAATCTATTTATATTATTGTGCAAAGTAATATGAAAAAGATTATAAAGACAAATTACGTCAAAATATATTATAGGCTTAAACGTACCCATATAAATATCTTACAGCTAGACGTATGCAAATTGTTTGAAAGAAAACTGAATAAGGAAGATACTCTTATTCTAGGATATAAAGATGAAGAAATTTTCTTAAAGAAGCAAAGCTAGATAAACTTTTTTAAGATACTACCCTATTGCGTCCTTCATCCTTTGCTTGATATAGTTTTTCATCAGAGGCAGCAACCATTTGATCAAAACTACCTAATGTTTTATCATTCAACCCCACTGATAGAGTCATTCTAAAGGTGATATTATTAATAGATATCACCATATCTTCTACTTTTCTACAAATACTTTTCATGACTATCTCCGAATCTTTCAATTTGGTATTGGTTAAGATAATACAAAATTCTTCCCCACCATAACGCGTAACTATATCAGATGTTCTAAATTCTTTTAACAACAATGCACCTAAAAATTTTAAGGCCATATCCCCTGCTTCATGACCAAACCTATCATTAATCTTCTTAAAATAATCAATATCAAGCATTGCTACAACAATAGACAAATGTTCACGTTTTGCATTTTCATAAAGTTTTTTACCCGTTTCATACAAATATTTTCTATTATATAAACCTGTTAAAAAATCTTTAACTGCAGATTCCTCTGCTAATCGAATATAATACAGCATCTCTAAACTTAAGATAACACGTGAAAGCATTTCCTCCGGTATAAAAGGTTTTGTAATAAAATCATTTGCTCCATTTTTTAAAAATTCTACACTCAGCATTGGCTCAGTTGAGGCGCTTATACCTATGATGGCCAGTTCATTCATATTATGACTTCTTCTTAATTCTTGGAGCAATTCAATACCGCTCATATTTGGCATATTTTTATCGATAATGATAAGTTTTATCTCGGGGTTCTTTTTAAATTGAATCAAGGCTTCTTTAGCATCTTTAGCCTCATGGATGGTTAGAGGAAGTTTATTTAATGAAAACTTCATTTGTAAACGTGAGGCCTTAGAATCATCCACTAATAAAATTTCAGAGCCCGCGAAACCATACACGAACCGTAAAAGACGCATTGCATAATCAAAGGAAGAAGAAGAATCTTTATTCACATGGTCTAAAATATCTTTAGAAAGTACCTTTTTTTGCAACTCTGTCTTGCTTGAGTCTGTCATGGCTATCACAGGAATTTTACATTTTAAAACCAAGTCAATACATTCGCCTTGCATAGCGTCAGGTAAGCTTACATCCACAAAAGCTATATTAAATTCATCTGCGTTTTGCAGAAGTGATTGAGCTTCTTTCAAGTTTTTAGCACTCTCGCAGGGAAAATTCAACTTATTAGAAATTAAACCTTTTAAAAAACCTGTTGATATAGGATCATCATCAATTATAAGTACTTTCTTCAAAAAGGATCCTCAATTTATTTATATTAAATATATTCTAGTCAAAATTTTACATATTAAGCTTATGTAAGAAGGTCTAATGTGAATTGGATTGCTCCAGTTCAGAATATATAAAATTTTATGGTAATATAAGAGAAAATAAGAAGATAAAACCCATCAAACACTTTTTCCTAGATTTATTTTATATCATGCGTCATACCCATACTCGCCTTGGTATTTTCTCCATTACTAAAAAGATTATCCTTTTAATGATGAGCGCTTACCTCATTCTTGGGGGCCTTTTTTATCAATACACTCAAAAAGTTTCTTTTCCTTCCTTACTCAGTCATCAAGAACAACAAATGGATTCCATCGCACTTTTTACTACAGCTGAAATTTCACATATTCCTGAACTAAACAGTGATAGACTAAATTACGTTAAAAGAAAATTTCTAGAGAACTCTCATATTTTTAATATTTTTATATCATCATATTCTATAGGTGTGGGTCAGAACTTACAAATTGAAACAGATATGCATCTACATTATCTTAAAAAGCAACCTTTACTCGCAAAGAAATATCCTTTTGAAGATGGTTACTTTATCATTTATTTTAAGGCAGACCAATTTGTTGAAGAAGTACAAGGTATTGTTAATACCGCCTACCTTACCTTTATATTCATGTTTCTTACCCTTATTGTTATAGCCATAGTTCTTAAGTTAACCCTTCTTCCTTTTACACAATTATCGTCTTTAATGACTAATATTGCTTATAATTCGCCTGTTTCATATTCTTTACCTAAGGTTTCATCAAAGGACGAAAGGTATGACCTTATCTCAGCCTTTGTAGCCCTTAGCTATAAGCAACAATAATTTGCCAATAAACTTAATGAGTTAAACCTTTCACTTGAAGACAAGGTGTATGAAAAGACATTAGAACTTCAAGAACTTAATGATTCATTAGAAAATAAAATTGAGAACGAGGTAACACAAAATCGTCAAAAAGATAAGATTTTATCTGAACAATCACGTTTTGCTGCCCTAGGAGAGATGATTGGAAATATCGCCCATCAATGGAGACAACCCCTTTCTGCTATTTCAACTGCAACAGGAAATGCTAAAATAGAAAATATGTTAGGTGTTACCACTAAAGATAGTCTAGATGATACCTTTAACCGCATTAATGAATATACCCAATATCTTTCTGATACTATTGATGACTTTCGTAATTACTTTAAAAAAGACAAAAAGAAAAAAGCCTACTATATTGATGAGATTTTAAAAACCGCTCTAAATATCTCATAGGGTTCTTTAAATGATATACGTGTGATTGAAGACCAAATAAGTTTCAAGATGAAGCTTATTGGGTACCCTTCTGAATTAATGCAAGTGCTTATAAATATCTTCAACAATGCAAGAGATATTTTAGAAGAAAAAGACCTCCCAAAAAAGTATCTTCTAATTTCTATGAGCAAGACATCTACACATGTTATTATTAAAGTTTATGATAACGCAGGTGGTATCTCTAAAGATCATTTATCTTGCATCTTTGACCCCTATTTTACAACTAAGCATAAGGCTCAAGGTACGGGTATTGGTTTGTATATGAGTAAGGAAATGATTGAAAAGCATATGAAGGGATCTTTGACTGCTAGCAATAGGTCATTTGATGTTGATGGGACTGAATACATAGGTGCTTGTTTTACAATATCATTACCTTATAACTAAGGACAAGAACTTCTTTAGAAACTTTTCACTCTGTTAAACTTCCACGGCCAGTTTTCTAAAGTCCATATTATTTCTGATGTTGATAGGACTCAATACATAGGTGCATATTTCACCACTAACTTCCAAATAAGAGTTTATAATAAAATCCATCAATTAAAATGTTTAAAAGTAGAAATAAAAAGTTTAGATTTGGTGTAGGTTAGGTAGAAGGTTTACTCAGAAGCGTATATCTGTACGCCGAAGTGAAGCTTCTGCGCAAGATGCGCCGAAGCTAGACTTTAACTTAGTGACAGCCACAGCCTGTACCACAAGAAGCATCAGCTTCTGGTGCTTTTGGTGCCGCAGCAGCAGTTGAACAAGCAGATACACCTGGAGGAGTATTTGGTTGAACACTTTCGTTACTAACACCACCAGCAGCATTGATTTCTTCAATCTTAGCCCAGATAGATGCAGCAGCAGCCATGAAACGCTTAGCAGATTCAGAATCTGGTTTAGCAAATACAATTGGCTTACCTTCGTCTCCACCTGTACGGATAGATGGCTCGATAGGGATTTCAGCAATAATCTTAGTATTGAACTCATCAGCCATAGGCTGAGTTGTTCCCTTACCAAAGATATCATACTCAACACCTGTATCTGGAGCGATGAAACCTGACATGTTTTCAACGATACCAGCAACAGGAATATTTAATTTCTTGAACATATCTAAAGAACGACGAGAGTCATCTAAAGATACCATTTGTGGAGTAGTTACTGTGATACCAGCAGTTACAGGAACTGACTGAGCTAATGAAAGCTGAGCGTCACCTGTTCCTGGTGGCATATCGATCACTAGACAATCTAACTCAGACCATAAGATATCTCTTAAGAACTGCTCAATTGCCTTCATAATCATAGCACCACGCCAGATAAGAGCAGAACCCTCATCCATAAGTGAACCCATAGACATCATTTCAACGCCATAAGCTTGAAGTGGAATAACTTTTTGACCTTCAATTTGTGGTTTAACACCAGCTAAACCCATCATACGAGGAATGTTTGGTCCATAAATATCAGCATCTAAAAGACCAACTTTAAGTCCTTGTTTAGCAAGTGCGATAGCAATATTTACTGAAGTTGTTGATTTTCCAACTCCACCCTTACCAGAACTTACCATTAAGAAGTTCTTAACATGAGGTGCCATATTTTTACCCTTAGAAGAAGTCTCTCTAGGGATTACAGGAGCCTTAATAGTAATAGTTACATCAGATGCACCTGCTGCTTTAAGTTCGCCTGTTGCATTTACTGTAATTTCTTCTGCTACTTCAGGAGCTGCAGATGTAACTTCTACATCTACAGATACCTTAGTACCATCAATTTTGATATTTTTTACAAAACCAAAAGAAACGATATCCTTAGAAAAACCAGGGTATGTAACTTTTGACAATACGTCTTTTACAATTTGTTCAGTCATTTTTTTCCTTTATAAATTTCTATAATAAACGCTAAGCGTTTATTGTTGCTCTGCTAAAATGAATTTCTCTTTTGCCTTAGCAGCTGCTTCATCAGCAATTCTTTGAATTGCTTCTGGGTTTTCCATAATTTCTTGAGTAATCTTGTAAGAACAAAATTTTGGTCCACACATAGAACAAAATTCAGCTTCTTTGAAAACATCTTGAGGAAGAGTTTCATCATGATATTCTCTAGCTCTGTCGCCATCAATTGAAAGTTCAAATTGCTTTTCCCAATCAAATGCGTAACGAGCATCAGACATTTCATCATCAATGTCTCTTGCCCCAGTACGACCACGAGCGATATCTGCTGCGTGTGCTGCAATTTTATAAGCAACAATACCTTCACGTACATCTTCAGCATTTGGAAGACCTAAGTGTTCTTTTG
Organism: Sulfurimonas sp.; assembly: GCA_012963655.1. Lineage (GTDB taxonomy): Bacteria > Campylobacterota > Campylobacteria > Campylobacterales > Sulfurimonadaceae. Next base: position 1,051 of record DTVI01000348.1, on the reverse strand, counting down.
GTGTAACATAACAAAGCATTGCTGCTCCATGCCAACCACCAACAGCTGCACCAATTGCAGACGAGATATGATCATATCCAGCTGCAATATCAGTAACTAATGGCCCAAGAATATAAAAAGGAGCTTCATGACAAAGTTCTCTTTGAATTTTCATGTTACGTTCAATTTGATTGATAGGCACGTGACCTGGACCTTCAACCATAACTTGAACATTCATTTCCCAAGCTCTTAGTGTAAGATCACCAAGTACCTTAAGTTCACCTAGTTGAGCATCATCAGATGCATCCGCTAAACAACCTGGACGAAGTGAATCTCCAAGAGATAAAGAAACATCATATTTAGCACAAATTTCTAAGATCTCATCAAATGCTTCAAAAAATGGGTTTTCTTTATGGTAATGCATCATCCATGCAGCCATTAAAGAACCACCACGAGATACAATTCCCATCTTACGTTTTGCAATGTTTGGCATAGTTTCAAGTAAGAAACCAGCGTGAATTGTAAAGTAAGAAACACCTTGTTTTGCTTGACGTTCTAAAACATCTAACATTTTTTCAATAGTAAGATCTTCAATCTTATCATTACAATCTGCAATGATTTGATAAATAGGCACCGTACCAATTGGGATTTGTGAGTTAGCGATTACGTTAATACGAATATCATCTAAATCTCCACCTGTTGATAAATCCATAGCAGTATCTGCCTTGAATTTTTGAGATACTTTAATTTTCTCAACTTCGTCAGCTACATCTGACGCTAATGCTGATGAACCAATGTTTGCATTAATTTTACAACTAGCTGCAATACCAATAGCCATTGGCACAAGGTTTTTATGATTTACGTTTGCTGGAATGATCATACGACCTCTAGCAACTTCACTTCTCACCAGCTCTGGTTCTAACTTCTCAAGCTTAGCAATATATTCCATCTCTTCAGTAATAATGCCTTCTTTTGCATAATACATCTGTGTAGGGCATTTATCGCCTTCTCGTTTCTTTAACCATTCTGTTCTCATAAAATTCTCCTAAAAGTTTCTATATTTATTATAAAC
>DTVI01000347.1 GCA_012963655.1 Sulfurimonas sp. | reverse complement strand
TTCGGCAAACTGCCGGCGGACCTCTTCGATGTAAGCATCCACATCAGTATTATCGGGAACGTAAACATTTTTCTTCACTTTCATCTTACGGTTGTACTTAGGCAGTTTGATCGCAGGCTCAACTTCCACCGTGGCTTTGAAATTTAATGAACTACCTTCGGAGAATTGCAGATCCTCTATTTTTGCACGGTTTACGGGAACAATTTTATGTTCCTGTAGCGCCTCCGCATAATGGATTTCGATGGAATCCTGAGCAAATTCAGCCTCCAACTCTGGCCCAAAGTTCTGAATAACTATTTTCTGAGGAACTTTTCCTTTCCTGAAGCCGGGCATACCCACCTTTTTCGAAAACCGGCGTATATGTGCCTCAAAGGCAGACTCCAGGTCCTCCCACGGCACAGAGACCGTGACCTGCCGGGTGTACGAGTTGATTTCTTTCAGTTTCACATTCATGCTCGGGAATTCCTTAGAGTCGAAATTACGACGACCTGTCTCTTAATTCTATAGGCTCTTTTTTGCCGGATTGAGTAAATATCAGCGAGGTAGCTGGGCCGTCACGGTCATGACACCGCCCTGGTAGAGCAACCAGAGACAAACCATCTGGATAACGTGAAAAATGTCGTTGTGGTTGAACTGTTTGTGAATGGACCATCCCGTGGCCCACAAGCCACCGGAGGCAACAGTAAGGAGCGCCCCAGCGAAGAGATAACCGGATCCGGGATGAGCCTGCCGCCAGTAAAGTGTTGCGAATGCCGTGAAGATAAAAATCATTCCTATAGCTATGAACTTCACTGAATGGCCGAACCCAGCAAATTTTACCGTTTGCCACCCATAGAGAACGAGACCAATGACGGCCACCCACATGATGATCCTGTAGGAATCATAAGACATTACCGCCGAAACTCCCGCCATCATGAGGAAAAATGTGGTGAACCCCATACATATCAGAGCCCCTTTCCATATCCACTCCCGCGTCAGTTTAGAGAAGTGTGGACCAAAGCCGTGGAAAAGGGATCAATTGATGGTCATCTTCTTTTGGTGGATATGCAGGAGATGGACAGTTCCGGCGTCCCCATCATCGGGAAGAAGGTGGAGGACCGCTATATTAAAGTGGGCGATGGCGTTTTCGGCGGTACCAATCTGAGCCGCCTTACCGGTCTAAAGGTGGGAGATACCACCATTGTAGAAGCAGAGACTACCAAGGAGGGCGGCCTCACCAAGTACGAGCTCACAATAAAAAATGTTCAGGA
>DTVI01000346.1:434-1256 GCA_012963655.1 Sulfurimonas sp. | reverse complement strand
ATTTGGTTTAGTTGCTAGTATTAATAACATCCCTTCACATGACTACTTAGAAAATGCTATTACTGCGTTATCACGTATGATGCACCGTGGGGCTGTTGCAGCTGATGGTAAAACAGGTGATGGTTCTGGACTTTTAATGTCTATGCCAACAAAGTTTATGGCTAAAAAAGCCGCAGAAGAGGGAATTGAACTTCCTGAACAATATGCTGTAGCTATGGTCTTTACTAAAGATATGAAACACTTAGATGTTTTAGCGTCTATGTGTGAGAAGAATGATCTTAAGGTTGTTTGGAAACGTCCTGTGCCTATAGATACAGACGCACTTGGTGAACAAGCTCTTGATTCTCTTCCTTTTATGACTCAGGTTTTTGTTAAGGCAAACTCTTTAATCTCTACAAAACGTTTTGATGCACTTTTATATCTTTCTAGAAAAGAAACAGAACACGCACTTATAGAAGATGAAGATTTTTATATCCCTTCTATGTCAGCTCGTGTTATTTCGTATAAGGGCCTTGTTATGCCTACGACGATTAAACAGTTTTATGTAGATTTACAAGATGAAGATTTCGAAATCTCTTTTTCACTTTTCCACCAAAGATTTTCAACAAACACACTTCCTCAATGGAAGTTAGCTCAGCCTTTTAGAGCCGTTGCCCATAATGGTGAGATTAACTCGGTAGAAGCAAACCGTTTTAATGTTGAAGTTAAGTCAGAGTCTATTAAGTCAGAAGTGTTTTCAGATGATGAAATCAAAAGAATTTTACCAATACTGCAAGAAGGTTCTTCTGATTCTGCGTCAGCGGATAACTTCTTTGAATTTTT
>DTVI01000346.1:0-344 GCA_012963655.1 Sulfurimonas sp. | reverse complement strand
GTGCCTTTTATGAATATAATTCCACAGTTTTTGAAGCTTGGGATGGTCCAGCTGCCTTTTCATTAACAGATGGTAGATATATTGGTTGTGTTCTAGATAGAAATGGTCTTCGTCCTTCTAAGTATATTATTACTAAAGATGGAATGTTGTTAATTTCTTCTGAGTATGGTGTTTTAGACATAGATGAAGATAATATTTTAGAACGTCATCGTCTTCAATCAGGCGAGATGATTGGGCTAGATCTTAAGTATGGAAAAGTACTAAAAGATAAAGATATTAATGACTACCTTAAGGGAACTAACCCTTATATGAAGTGGTTAAATGAAAATATGGTGTATTTACAA
>DTVI01000345.1:511-1259 GCA_012963655.1 Sulfurimonas sp. | reverse complement strand
TAAAAAAAAAATTGTCAAGAAATTTATTAATTACTATGACAATAGTTTTTATATTTGGTTTTTTTCAAGCGATTGTTGGTTGGTGGATGGTCCAAAGTGGATTAAAAGACAATCCATATGTCAGCACTTATATATTAGCATTTCATTTAGCTAATGCGCTAATCATATTTAGCCTTCTTTTTTGGCTATCATTATCACAGTTTTATGGAAAAGAGAAAAATTATTATAGGGCAAAATTAATTAAAACTTTATTCCATTTATCCTTAATATTAATTTTTATAACAATTGTATCTGGAAGTTTTATGGCTGGAACAGACGCTGGAAAATCTTTTAATACTTTTCCTTTAATGAATGAAAAATTTATTCCTGAAGGGTACTATTTAATTGAGTATGGTTGGAAAAATACTTTTGAAAACACTATTGCTATAAATTTTAATCACAGATGGCTTGCAATTTTTACTTTTTTATTTATTTCATTAATCATTATCTACTTATTAACTTCTAAAAAAGATAAATATAATAATTTCTCACTAGTTCTAGTTTTAATAATACTATCTCTTCAAATTTTTTTGGGCATTCTAACTATTGTATATGAGGTTCCTCTTAGCTATGCAAGTCTGCATCAGACTAACGCAGTTTTTTTATTAGCATCAATGTTATTTGCTTATCACAGATTAATATATAAATAAATTGATCTATTCTAACTTTATATATAGATGGAAAAAACAAATTACTTAAAAATTTTGCT
>DTVI01000345.1:0-489 GCA_012963655.1 Sulfurimonas sp. | reverse complement strand
AAATATTTCATTATTATTTATTTTTTTAATTAGTTTTTCAGCTCATGCTTTTCCAATTCCTAAAAACAATAAAGCTACTTATGACATATGGAGAAAAAATAAGATAATTGGCACACATGAAATATTATTCTCTGAAAATGATGATATTTTAATTGTTGAAACAAATATAGATATAGAAGTAAAAATTTTTTTTGTAACTGTTTATACATTTTCTCATAAATCCAAGGAAATTTGGAGAAATAGGCAATTTATAAAAATTGAAGGGTATTCAGACTTTGAGGATGAGAGAGAATATTTTATTAAAGGAGAAGTAAAGGATGGTTTTCTATTCGCATCAGGTATGGATGGTGATCTCAAGTTAGATAATAATTTAATTCCCTCAAATTTCTGGAACATAGATGTAATGTATCAGAATAAAATTTTTGATACTCAAAAAGGTATTGTTAGAAAATTAGATGTTAAAGAAGTTGGAAAAGAAGTCATTACAAT
>DTVI01000344.1:729-1260 GCA_012963655.1 Sulfurimonas sp. | reverse complement strand
AGCTACACTATTGATGCCATCAGTAGTCAGGATTTTGCCATTGTCCGATCCATGGTCTTTCTAGGGTCGGTACTCTATATCATTGGATTATTGTTGACGGATATTTCATACACTTTGGTTGACCCACGCGTCAGGCTGCAATAGATGATGCCGGTGATATTCATTACAGATGGTCTCATTATTTTATTGCTTGCGATGGTTTCCAGCTTTGTATGGTATGCGCGTGGGCAGGAACATCTCAGGGCACCATGGCGTATAGTTGCACGTAATCCCATGGCAATGGCATCAGCGGTAATATTATTTTTTTATCTGTTGATTGGTTTGGCAGACTCTATGCACTTTTATCCACTGCTGGATGAAGTGCCTGGGATGGAGAATGTGCAAAAGTTAGGAAATACATCTGGCCAGGAAGATGTGACTGGAAAAGGGCCGCAATATTCAACGGAGATATTGAGTTTATTGGATGTTGCCATTACACACTTAAGAGTGCGGGATGAAAAAAAACTTATTCTGCCCCATTCGCATCGCATG
>DTVI01000344.1:0-692 GCA_012963655.1 Sulfurimonas sp. | reverse complement strand
TCGAATCTTCAGATGGATCTACAACTCGGCAGTTCCCCCGTCTTGATTATGGTGGGGCACACTTATCCGATCCGGAGCAGGAGAAAACAACCGATATCCTTTTAAAATGCTTTGTAGGTTTTTTAAGTGGGTTGGTAGTATGGTATTTTGTTTCAGGCATCATCATTTTCACCATAAAATCTCTCTATAGACTTTCATTTAGGAATGTCTTTTACAGCACGCTGAGCAAGGAGAGTGATGTTCCATGGAAGATCATTCATTTCACCATAGGGTGTGTGATTGTTTCATTAACGGTATTACTTTATCTGTCAAATTATTACCACATTCTTGGAACGGACAAGGTTGGTCAGGATGTTTTCTATCACTCACTTAAAAGTGTCAGGACCGGCTTGGTCATTGGCACCTTGACAACACTGGTGATGCTACCTTTTGCCATAATTATGGGCTTGATGGCTGGCTATTTTAGAGGCCTGATAGATGATGTGATCCAATATCTCTATACCACGCTTAGTTCTATACCTGGCGTCTTGCTGATTGCGGCGGCAATTCTGATGTTACAGGTATATATGGCAAATCATGCAGATGATTTCGTCAGTCTGGAACAACGTGCAGATATGCGCCTTTTATTTCTGTGTATCATTTTGGGAATTACAAGCTGGACAGGGCTTTGTCGTTTGCTAAGGGGGGAGACG
>DTVI01000343.1 GCA_012963655.1 Sulfurimonas sp. | reverse complement strand
AAAAGAGCAGTGACTAAGGCCCCTAAAGAAGATAATTTAAATATCTGATAGCCAAGTGAATTTAGACATTATTTTCACTTTTATACAGGTTTGTATCTTATAAATGAAATAACAGCCATAAGACAGAAGTAAAATAGTAAGAATCTTAACGGCAATTAAGGGGATGACATAAATAGAATAACTTCCAAAAATAGCAATCATAATAAATGAAAGCCTTTTAGCAAAGAGGGGGATACATCGCGAGTTTTCCCAATTATAAAGTAAGGGCCCAAATATCTTGCTATTTAGTAACCATTGATGATATTTTTCAGAAGACTGTGAAAAGAAAAAAGCAGCAAGAATGATAAAGGGGGTTGTGGGAAGTAAAGGGAGAAAGATACCTATTAAGGCTAAGATGATACAGAAAAAACCTAATGTCGAATAAAGTGTTTTCTTTAACCTTTCTCTCATAAATACTATCCTTTTTATTTATGACATTATATCTGTATATCAACAAAAATCTTTCATATTAAGCCTCTTTTTGTATAATTTACAAAAGGAAAATTATGGCTATTGCAGATGCAAGACATATCTTAGTTGATAATGAACAAAGGTGCCAAGCACTAATAGATGAGCTTAAAGCAGGTGCTGACTTTAGCGAACTTGCAAAGGCTAATTCCTTATGTCCTTCAAAGGCAAAGGGTGGTGATTTAGGAACCTTTAGTCCAGGTAAGATGGTCAAAGAGTTTGATGAGGTCGTGTTTTCTGCGGATGTAGGTGAAATCTACGGACCTATCAAAACGGAGTTTGGGTATCACCTTATTGAGGTTACGTACAGAGGCTAAGGAGAAGGTAATCACCTCTTTTTAAAATCTTAGAATCCTCTAAACATTTCAGGTACTAGAGCTGCTTCTCCTATTTCTAGGGCTTGTCTTACTTCATTAATAAGCCTTTGTTTATCTTTAGGAAAGGTGCCTGCTAAATGAAGGGCATTAGAGGCATGATTTGATCTAAATATCACCTTATTTTTAGGCTCTAGTAGTTCTAAAAATCTTCTTTGCTCATCCAGAACTTGGGTGTCAGTAAGCATATTGAAATCATCAAAGTGTTTAAAAAATCCTCTTTTTGCATCTTCATCTAGACCTAATTGTAAGGTAGACAGATAAGTAACCTCTGTTTGATTTATAAGCACGGCGGTATCTTTGATATGTTCTTTTGTATAAGCAACTCCACCTATACCTAGTATCACTGTTGTTGAGGTTTTCATACCTGCCTTAGTTGCTTTTTGTAAGGATCTAATAATCTGTTGGGCATTAACACCCTTAGTAATCTTTTTAAGAAGGACTTCATTTCCTGTTTCTATACCAAAATAAATAAGGTTTAAGAGATTATCTTTAAGCAAGGCTAGCTCAGAGTCAGACTTTTCTAAAAGGTTTTGCGCCGTAGCATAAACAGAAACTCTGGATAGTTTAGTAAAAGACTTTTTGAGGTATTTTAAAATCTCTAAAAGATGGCTCGTTTCAAGACATAAGGCGTCTCCATCAGCTAAGAACACTTTTTTGGCTTGAGGATAAGACTGAGCCAGGGTATCTATCTCTTGATACACTTCTTCTAAGGCTTTAATCTCAAACTTTTTACTCTTATACATAGAGCAAAAGCTGCAATGATTGTAAGAACATCCATGTGTAACTTGTAATATTATGTTGTTTGCCTCGGCTGGGGGACGGTAAAGTGGGTAAGAATAATTAATCATAAGAGTATTTTACTACTTTTAGCCTAACTTTATCTAAGACTGTCTATAATACAAGTCCGGATGCGGGCGTAGCTCAGTTGGCTAGAGCGTCAGCCTTCCAAGCTGAGGGTCGAGGGTTCGAGTCCCTTCACCCGCTCCACTTCATTATATAACTTTCACATTTAACTTTTATCTAATCTTCTGTTCCATCTATTATTTTTACAATATTTGTTTTATGTTTATAGATTAATAGTATAGATAAGACTATGGATACGCCAGTAAAATACAAGGATCCACTTAGAAGATAAAAATATAAGGGTGCTAAAAGAGCAGTGACTAAGGCCCCTAAAGAAGATAATTTAAATATCTTAATAATGATAAGCCAAGTGACTAAGACAAGTATAGCCACCTGCCAACTCAGCCCTATAAAAACACCAAAGGCGGTAGCCACACCCTTACCCCCCTTAAAGTTAAAAAATACAGGATACAAATGGCCTATAAAGGCAGCAAAGGCTACAAGGCTTAGGCTAAGTTCATTGAAGTCTAAGTATAAAGCTACCAAGATTGGGATAAGTCCCTTTAAGCAGTCACCTAAAAGAGTGATAGCCGCAGCCTTCTTTCCTCCAAGTTTTAAGACATTAGTAGCTCCAGGATTGTTTGAGCCCATAGACCTAGGATCAGGAAGGTACATTGTCTTACATACTATTATGGCTGCTGAAAGGGAACCGATAAGATAGGAAAAGAATATAAGCAGGATGGGTGTAAAAATTTCCATAAGAACTCCTATCTTCTTAGTATAAAAGCTAGGTATTTAAAAAGAGCTTGTTTTTAGGGCATACTTAGGGCTCTTAAGGTAAGCGCCGTGGCATTACTTCGTCCATACCAGTCAAAATGAAACAAACCAAAGGCTTGGCCTCCAAATAGAGATTGTTTAGAAGGAAGGTAAGCATAATCGCCTCTAATGCTAAGGCCTTCTTTTAAGTACTTCTGTAAATCTTTTAGAAGTTTGAGATATAAGAAACTTCTCTTTTTTTCTTTTTTAAGTGTCTTTAAAATAATTAGGTATTCTGCAACCTCTGTATACGCATGCATATTTGGATGTTGCAAAAGATACTTGGCACGTTTTTTACTACGCTGTATTATGGTCTGCGCATGGTCTTGTATACAATAAGTGTCTGCCTTATAGGCCTTAGAAAAAGAAAGGTAAAAATGTGAAGGGCGGGTGTACCAAGTACCACATTTATTTTCTTGCTTGTTTATTATCACCTTATGAATAAGTTTACAACTCTTTTCTTTGGCTATTTGGGTTAAGGGAGGAAGGCTATTAATAGTGTTTTCATATAAGGAGAGGCTTGTTAAAATATTTAGATTAACCACGCAATCTACATCATTAACTAAGTCCATGATGCGATTAGGATTTTTATGAGGGGCCTCATCTTCCGCCCATGTCATAAAGGCCCCTGTACTTTTGTCTTTCCATTGTTTATTTAAAGGGTGCTCAAGACTTCTATTGGTATCAGTATAAAGAGCAAGACTAAAGGTGAAATCTTTTAAAAATTGAGGCTGAATATTTTGGAAATAAAACCATACAAAGGCTTGAGATGAGGTGTCAAAGTCATTAGCTATGTCTAATATACGAAGAGAAGTATTATACCATTGGGTGTCAAAACTATGGATGTAAGTTTCTTTATCTATTTGTAAAAGGGGCCAAAAAGAAAGTGTTCCCTTAGGCTCATGATTTTTCCTTGCATCTTGTACATAGTTTTGCATTTGAGTGTTGGAAAGGGAATAAACCTTATTAATATGAGGAAGTTCAAAGACTTGATTTACATCATGTAATAAGATGAGGGTCTGAAAGGTCATAAAAGAATTTGAATCAGGTATAGTTTTTCGCGCTCCTAAGTACTTTGCGTTAGAAGGCCAGGTACCGATAAACTGAGAAATATCATGTTCTTTAATTTGGGTTTTTAATATATAAGCATACAGCTTTGATTCTAAATCTCCTAGGTTTTTTTTGTTTGGCGGATCTTGTGCATAAAGACCTAGGCTTAAGAAACATAAACATATATACCTAAGGAACAAAGACCGCCTTTATAAAGAGGTCCACCTCGTCTCGAGTACAGATGAAAAGTATACAAGGCATTTGTACATCAAAGTCACTCATCCGTATTACAGACTGTGACTTAAGGGTTAAGATACCCTTATCTAAGATAATTTCAGCCTCCGTAGTAAAGGCTCTTGTTTTACCAAAAAAGTTCATTTTTCCTTCTATCTGATATCTGTCTTTTTCTTGTATTTTAGTGACCTTAGAAAGGGAATAGGTAGCTAAGGGGTATTTGTCTACCTTAATCGCCTTATACATATGCCCATCTCGCATTTTATTATCACTAGTAAAGAGATCCATCTGAAGATAAAACTTTCCTCTTATACTTGTGATATCAGTTCCTTGCATGCTGATATCTGCTTGCAAAAAAGTATTTAAAGGGTCGATACGACTGTCTAATAGCATTTGGGTGTGTGCGGCAACAAAGCCTTCTTGTAGTTGAAGGTTTCCTGCTAGAAGCGGCAGATTTAGAAGTAAGGACAATAAAACCTTCTTCATGAAATTTTTTCTGGGGGACATTTTTTTCCTTTGTATTTATCTTAAGGCTAAAACTAAACCAAGGCCTGAACCTATCCAAGCAATAAAAACCATTATAATAGAAAGCTTTTTTAAACTTGCTTCCTTGCTTAGCATATTAAAAACAATCATATTATAGTATGAAACAGTAAAAGGGTAAATCATAGCTAAATATAAGGGAATTTCTAAATAAAATAAAACATATGAAAGTATAAATAAAATAAAAATAAAAAGATGATGCTTTATATGACTGAAGCTAAGAAGGTATGCTGCCATTAATCCTAAAATATGAAAGACAATAATAAGATAGTTAAAGTCAAGCCAAAGATTCATTTGTTGATGAATAATAAGACTTTCAAAAAGATTAGAGTCAATAACTATCCATACAATAAAGGGAAGGATCTGCATGATACTTAATGATTGTTTTTCTTTTTTTAATTGTATCTTGTAGAAGCTCAAGAAAAAGCTAGAGATAAGTGAGATACAGGTAAATATAATGGCCATCTCTTCCTTTGAATCTGTAAAAAAAGCAAATCCATAGGTTCCTACACTATAAGCAATCCCAAGGGCAAAGAAGAGTTCTCTTTTTTGATGGCTTTGAAAAATATAAATACTTAAAGGTGCCATAACCCCAACGCTTAGTCCTAAAAGAAAGAGGCTAAAAGGGGAATACTCAGGATACAAAAGGGATAAGATTAATTGTAAACAAAGAGATATACTAATCTTATGAAGGGGGTTTGTTATTTTTGCCCATGTATGTCCACTGACTAAACTTCCTGTTATCCCACCAACAAACAAGGGAAGAAGTGTAAGCAGATCTGAATGATAATGTTGGGCAATGCCCGTTTGTATGATTAAGAGATAATAAGAAAGCTCAAAGCCAAGGAGTAGAGCTAAGGAAATAAATTGAATCATTCTTATTGAAGTTTGCCATCAAGCATTTGAAGTGTTTGTGTTGCATAGTTTTGAACTTGCATATCGTGTGAGGCAATAATAAGAGTACAGCCTTTTTTTACGCTCTGAGCTAAGATTTCATAAACGAGTTTGGTATTTACGGAATCAAGGCTTCCTGTAGGTTCATCTGCAAAGATGATGCTAGGCTCATTAATAAGCGCACGAGCAAGAGCAACTCTTTGTCTTTGCCCTCCTGATATTTCATTAGGATAGCGTGAAGAAAGGTCTTCAATACGAAGCTCTTTAAGTAAGGCTTGAATATTTTTCTTCTTATCCTTTTTAGCAGCGAGTTCTATGTTTTCATAAACGTTGAGGTAATTAATCAAATAATGAAATTGAAAAACAAAACCAATATTGTCTTGCCTAAAGCTATCAAGGCTTTTAAGCTCTTTGATATTTTTTCCATTTATTCTTAAGTCCCCATTAGAGGGTTTTAAAAGCGTGGATAAGATAGATAAGAGGGTAGACTTTCCACTTCCACTTTCCCCTGATAAGAAAACAAACTCACCTTTTTTGATATTAATATCAAGATCAAATAAGACCTGCTCTTTTCCATAAAAATGAGAAATGTTAGATGCTTTAATCATGACGAAGCCTGATTAATAAGTAGTACGGGATCTGTTTTAGCAGCCAACCACGCAGGAATTAAAGCTCCAACAAGGGACATTATCACAGTAGCAAGTAAAACATAGCTGGCCGTGATCAAGGATAAAGACCCATTCACATATCCTTGTAAGGTTTCAATATGAGGGAGAAGGCTTAAGATACTAAGACTTAGAATAAGTGCTACTAAGTAAGCTAAAAAGCTCATAATAAGGGTTTCTAAAAAAAGATTTTTGATAATAAAGCCACGACTCTTTCCTAAGGCTCTCATAATCCCAAATTCTTCTTTTCGAGAATTAACAATCATGCTCATAATCGAAGCAATTCCCATCAATCCCATAATAAAGGCAAGGGTAGAGATCACAAAAGACGAGTTTGAAATGATTTTAAATTGATTATATTCTTGGACAAAAGAAGAAGTCGTTTTGACATTGATATCATCATCTAAAAGAGAAATATTTTTAACAAGCTCATCTGTAAAAGAAGGGTTACTAGCAGCAACTAAGATATACGAGGCCGAACGAGCAAAAAGTTTACCCGCGTCACTGATATGCATCACAACGCCACCTTCTTCAAATCCTATGTCACTAGTATATGAACCTGCAATCCTAAATCGTTTATTACCTACATTCACGGACCTTCCATGTAATTGTTTGGCTAGGGTCTTACCCAAAAGAACCTCTCCCCTCTTAGGGTAACGCCCTTTTGAAAGCTTATAATGTGAAAGATGGTTTGCACTAACGCCATATATACCAGCTATGGGTATATGCCCAACAGGTGAAGCTCCCACTATCATCGCGTAACTTGAATTAACATGCTTAATTTTGTTAATGCTATCCATCAGTTTAATATCCACATTAGAGAAGAAATTATCTGCTATCCCTTTTTGTGTGATGATAATATCCCCATCAGTTTTAATCATTTTAGAATACATGCCAATAATTCCCTGAGAGATAGAAGAAATTAAAAAAATGGCCATTACTGAGATGGTAATAGATGAGAAGATAAGAAAACTTTTAAAAGGGTTCTTCCTTAAGGCTTTAAAGGCAATCACTTTTGGATTTCTTCTTCATGGGGGACAGTGTTTTGAAAGGTAACAAGGATAAGTTTTGTACTTGTTGGAATTTTCATCTGTCTACCCGGGGGCATTTCATACTTAGAAGTATGAAGTAGTTTTAGGGGTGAGTTGACTTGCAGGGCCTTGGCATTTAATAGACTATGACTTATAAAAAAGAGTACCAAGAGCTTGTTCATTTGATTTCCTTTTAAAGATGTTAAATTTAAAAAATGATTATACTCTTATTATAGTTTAAATAATGTGTAATATTATTTACACTTGGTTAACTATATTATACTAATATTCCAATATCCAACTTTTGCATGATGAGGCTGGAGCAGATTTAAATTTTCCCCCAATTTTTAAATTTGTATTATTTATTTATTTATTTTTTACATGTTAAGTGTTGGATCCCCCATCTGACACTTATTTTTTCTCGTTTGATTTTAAAATCAAGTATTCTTATACAATAACCAATTTTTATGATAGAATAATTCTATTATTATATTTAAAATATATTTTTATATAAAGGATTTACCATTAGACGATGCGCCCTTATTGAAGACGATCCCGTATTTTTAGCCTTAATGCATAAGTTTTTCGAAACCAAATCTTGGATTTGTGATGATTTTGTAGATGTTTCTAGTACCTTAGTATCTATTGATAAAACTGCTTATGATTTATATATCATTGATATTAACTTACCTGAATCTGATGGTATCTCCTTAGTCAAAGACCTTAGAAAAAAGTTTCCTCAGGTTCCTATCATTATGATCAGTGGCTATAATGACATTGAAACTATTATGGATGCGTATGCGGTTGGTTGTGATGAGTATTTGAAAAAACCTTTTGATTTACGTGAATTAGAAATTAAGGTATCCAACCTTATGAATGAAAAAGCTTTAGACCTTAGTGCTAATGTAAAATATGATATTTCAGGAAGAACCTTATATATTAATGATGCAGAGGTCCACCTAAGTCAAAAAGAGTCTAATCTTATGCACACATTTATGAGTAATATCAATCGTCCTTTAACCCATGATTATCTTGAGTCTGTGATTTGGGGTGGAGTTGAAGATAATGGACATGCCCTTCGTAATCTTGTCTTGCGTCTTCGTAAACGTATTGGTACAGGTATTATTGACACAGTTCAAGGTAAGGGTTATATTCTTCGTTTAAACACATAAACTATATGTTTAACACTAAATATTTTTATAATAAGAGTATCTAAAACAAGAACCTCTTATGTTTGCACGCCTGAAAAGGCTAATAAAAGATGGCTTGATTAATACAGACTATTGGCGCTTATTATAAAGAATTTTTTGGTACTTTTTGGAATATTTTATATCATAAATAAAGTCTTTCTTTTTGTCTTTACTTTCTGTACAAACAAACTCCCCACTAGCAAGTAGATAAGGATTCTGAGAACTAAATGGATTAAGTTGTTGTAAAAAATAATTATTCAATGACATGGACTTCTTATTAGTATATCGATTTGAGATCAAGGTCTTACCCTGATTGTATTGACAAAGACCCCCCCATTTGAACAAGAGTAGAATACGACCAAAGACCAATGTTTAATTCTTTTAAGTCCATCTCCTTAATATCATGATAATCTATATACCATTGTAAGGCGTAGCCTTGTAGTTGCACTTGCTTATGTGTGATTTGAAAATAAGCACTACGTCTTTTTCTATTGACTTCAAACTCGTCCTTACCCCCACGGCATTTCATCCAACCCTTATACCCACGAAGCCTATTCTTTCTGTATTCATCTTTAACACTTGAAAATTCAAAGTCCATAGACTCATATTCGCTTGCAATAGAACCTCCAAACTGTTTACCAAATTTATATTTTCCACCCTGATCGACACAATAATCCATTAAGTCATCTAAGACAGACATTCTTCCCATATTGCTTTTATTGCGAGTTTTATAGAGGGTCTTGTAAGGGCTTTCTGCAATAATTACAAAATCATTTTCATTTACAATATAATCTTTTATATTGCGTATTTCATCTGGTTTTATACCATTTGGATAACCATGGCTACTGCTTGTCTTGATTTTTTCCATACCTTCTTCACCCATTCGTATGAAGGTACAAGAACTAAAGGTAAAGAATATTGTGAGTAATAAAAGTAATGAGGATAGTTTTTTAAAAGTCATGTAGGGATAATAGCAAAAGGATATTTAAAAAGCTAATACTTAAATCCCTTCCGCAATCATGGCATCAGCTACTTTTTTAAAGCCAGCAATATTAGCTCCATCAACGTAGTTTCCTTCAACCCCATAATCCTTAGCCGTTAAGGAAACACGCTTACAAATTTGTTGCATAGTGTCTTGGAGCTTTTCATCTACCTTTTCAAAACTCCATCTTTGCATAGAAGCATTCTGACTCATTTCAAATTCACTTACCGCGACACCACCAGCATTAGCAGCCTTAGCTGGAGCAAAGCATATTTTAGCATTTAAGAAAGTATTTACTGCTTTGGTAGTAGAAGGCATGTTGGCACCTTCACTAACACTTTTACATCCATTTTTAAGAAGTGTTAAGGCATCAGTTTCATTAAGTTCATTTTGGGTTGCACAAGGAAAGGCCGCATAACAAGGGATGTGCCAAACGGCGTGTCCCCCTTCGGGATATTGATCTAGAGGAATATAGTTAGCCTCAGAATGTATTTTGATGTATTCCTCTAAGGAAACTCGCTTTTTAAGTTTAAGCTCTTTTAAAAGGGCCAGGTCTACACCTCTTGGATCATGTATAGTCCCTTTTGAATCCGTGCAGGTTACAGGAATAGCGCCTAAGTGAATAAGCTTTTCTATGGCGTGAAGAGCAACATTACCTGCTCCACTAACGGTACAAATCTTATCTTTTAAGGGTTGTGCATTTTCAAGTTCTAGCATGGTCTGCGTAAAATAAACAACACCATAACCTGTTGCCTCAGGGCGCATTAATGAACCTCCAAAGAAGTAAGGTTTACCTGTTAATACACCCTCAAAACTAGAAGTTATCTTTTTATATTCTCCAAAAAGATAACCAATCTCACGTCCACCTACACCAATGTCTCCCGCAGGTACATCTATACGAGGCCCAATATATTTATGAAGCTCGGTCATAAAGGCCGAACAAAATTTCATAACCTCAAAGTCACTTTTTCCCTTAGGATCAAAATCACTTCCCCCCTTAGCTCCACCAATAGGAAGACCTGTGAGAGAGTTTTTTAAGATTTGCTCAAAGCCTAGAAATTTTAAAATTCCTTCATTTACACTTGGATGAAATCTTAGGCCACCTTTATAAGGCCCTAGAGCATTATTAAACTGAACTCTATATCCCGTGTTTACTTGAACATTTTGATTATCATCAAACCAGGTTACCTTAAATTTAATAACTCTATCGGGAATGGTTAAACGTTCTACAATAGCATTTTTTTTATATACTTCATCTGATTTTAAAAGGGGAGCAATAGAAAGTAAAACTTCTTCCATTGCTTGAAAAAAGACATCATCTTCGGCACAATCTTCATTTTTAAGTTTTTGTATCTCTTCTTTATACTTTTTCATATCTAGCCTTATAATGTCTTTTTAGGTAAATAATTATAGCTTAATTTATGTGAGATAAATCTAATCTATTTGTTTGTTTACAGACCCAAATATTTAAGAGATAAACGCTATAATTTCATAATTATAAAATAGACTTAAAACTATAAAGGTTATAAACATGATAAACATTGAATCATTACTGTTATTACAAGATCAAAACGCATCTGCGGAGCTGTTAGATAAACTAAGTTCAGATGAAGATCATTTTGTTCGAGCAAGAGTTGCAGCACACATAAATACATCTGCTGAAACATTAACTCAGATGGCAAAAGATGAGAGCCATATTGTACGGGAATTTGTTGCAGAGCACCTAAGCACGCCTGTTGAGACTTTAATTGCACTTAGTGAAGATGAGCTCATCGTATCCTGGGTCGCTGGTAACCCTAATACACCCCTTCCAATATTAGATAAGTTAAGTAATAGTGAAGATGAGTTTGTTCGTATATCTATCTCTGTAAATCCAAACATAACTATTAGAATTTTAGAAAAATTGAGTAAAGATGTAGATGAAAATGTTCGTGCGGCTGTTGCTAAAAGTCCGAAGACACCCAGAGCAATATTGAGTATATTACACAAAGATCCTAATGAGGCTGTTCGTGAAGTCGCTTTAGAAAATCCAAACACACCAAAATAGATTATTTAGTATAAAGAAAGAGCTTAGATAAGGGCTTTTTCTAAGAGTCCTTCGCTCATTATATACCAAAGCATAATCACAATAATTATCCCAAAAACAAGCATAATTTTATCCACTTGCTTACGGGTTTCATCGCAAGCACTTCCACAAGATTTGTCTTCTTTATCACATCTGCTTTTCATAATTTATACCCATTGTTTTTTGAAACAATAATAACATTTTCTGAAGAAATATAAAGATTTGTCTAAAGAAAGATAAGCCTTTTACTAAAGAAATGTAAACATTTTGCCTAATTAACATTAATTCTATTTTCTTTGATATATAATCAGTTAAAAAAATAAGGGTAGTGCTTAGTATGTTTTCTAATCCTCAAATTGGCGATATCCTTACAGATGACACTATTATGTTTTATGAACTTTCAGATGATACTCAATCACGTCTTTTAGACTTTGCAGGGGTACAGCATCCTAGCGATAAGTTTTGGGATGTACTCCCTGTCGCCTATATCTATCAAAGCAAGACCCATATGTCTCAAGATGAGATTAATGATGAAGCCTTACTTCAACTTGGGATTATCTAAGTAACAATATTACTTATTTATTATAGTCCGTAGCATAAAAAAATACTTCAATTAAGTCGATTATATTATTTAACTAGAAAGACTTTCGGAACTTATGGAAGAAGATAATAAGCTTGAAAATGAAGGTCCTAAGAGGCCAGATCTCTTACCCTTAGATGAAATGTAGTCTGTAAGTATGGATAATGCTTTTTATAAGTTTTTCTTAGGCTTAAGAATTATTTTTTGTTTTGTGTGGTTTAATATAAATGTACAAAGATTAGTGTTACGTAAAAATTTATATTTTCACATAAGGTCGCATCCATGTCTGAAACACCGACTAAACAGAACTGTTACCTTTTAGATACCTCCGTTATCCTTGATGATCCCCTCCATATCCTTCGACTTTATGATAATAATGAAAACGCTGTTTTAATTAATGATATCGTTTTAGCAGAACTTAACAACAAAAAAGATGATATTCGTGGAGATGCAGGCTTTAGAGCGAGAGAGTTTTTTCGTTTTTCAGATAATGAAAAGGGAAGAACTATAGAGTTCTGTGAACTCCCTGAGTGTGTGCAAAAATGCGCCCAAATTAATGCAAAAGAATGTGATGATAAATATTATCGTTTATCCGTAACCTTTGGTAATGCTAACTTACTTGATAAACAGGTAGGTGAAGATATACCCTTATATATTATTTATAGAAAATCCTATGAGATTGAAAAAACATACAGACATGAACATGGACTTAATGATGCTAAGATTGGTGAAATAGCCCAAGACTATCATTTGACACTTTTAACGAATGATATTTCATTTAAAATTGCTTCAGAAGTTCAAGGAATTAGCACACAAAGTATTCGAAATTCAAGTGTAGATCGTCCAGATGAAATAGAGTTTTTAAAGACATACATTTATCAAGGGGATACGCCTAAACTTGAAAATATAGAAGAACATCTCAATTTTGAACAAATAACCTTTGTTCAAGAAGCAGGGGATGATAAATCACAAATTTATGAAACAGGGATACAAAAGTATGCCCTTGTTAATAATAGTCATTTAGAATGGTGTGATTTTGATAAGCGATTTGGTGAGTTTTATAATGATAACCTTGTAAGACCTATTAATCTAGAGCAAAAGTTCTATTTTACTGTACTCACTCATCCTCAAAACTACATTACTGTGGTTTCAGGCTCAACAGGCTCAGGTAAAACACTTATTGCTTTACAGGCAGGCTTAGAGCTTTTAAATGAGGACATCGTAGAAGGTATAATTTACGCCAGAAATACAGTTACAGCCAATGACCAACAATCTGAGTTAGGTTTTAGAAAAGGAGATGAGGGCCAAAAACTAGGTTATTTTATGTATCCCTTGTATTCTGCCATTAACTTTACCATTGAGCATATGACAAAACGTTCTATTGAATCTCAAGTAGAATATACGGGAAACATTAACTCTATGAAACAAGAAACTGCTACCGAATCTTTTATGGTAAAAAATAATATTGAGGTTATGGATATCGCCCATCTAAGAGGGACAACAATCTCTAAGAAGTTTGTCATCATAGACGAGGCTCAAAACCTCACGGCTGCTACACTGAAGCTTATAGGAACAAGAATGGGGGATGAGACTCGCTTAGTTGTGATGGGGGATCCCAACCAAATTGACCATCCTTTTTTATCTAAAAGAAGAAATGCCTTAGTCGCCTTACTTCAAAAGGCAAAAACTGAGAATTATATAGCCGGTGTTCAACTTAGACATACGATAAGAAGTGAAATTGCTAATTGGTTTGATAAAAATTTTTAAAAAGAATGTGATAGCTATAAGAGTATTAGGGATGATTGTTTGAGTATAAGAGGGATTATAAAACCCTCCCTAAGAAGAGTTTATATAAATAAAAAGCTTATTAGATTGGAAGAACTCTAATCTTTTGAGAAAGCTTTTCTTTTAGTGCTGATTCAATTGCATAAAGTGTACCTGTTGAAGATGATGCACAACCATCACATGAACCAAGGTAACGGATATATACGTCAATATTTTCGTCAGTTGACTTAACATCAATAACTTCCATATTTCCGCCATCCATGATTAAGAATTGACGAATATCAGCGTCAACTACCTTATCAATAGCCTTGATTTTTTGAACAAGAGTCATTCCTTCAAAATCACCATCAATACCAGCATCCGCTGCAGACTTCATTTTTTCAGAATCCATTTCTTTTCTTGTATCAACAAGGATGTCTTCTAGATAGAATTCTCTATCTTCGTGTCCACCTGGCTTAATACAAGACTTACAGAAACCGCCAGCCTTAGTATAATCAGTAACTTGTGCAACTGTTGTAAGGTCATTAAGTTTGATAACTTCTTGAAGTGTAGAAAGAGAAACACGTGCACATTCACACACAATAGTTTCTGTTTCAAATGTTGCTTCATCAACACCAAGGTACATACCTGCTGCTTTTTTGATAACGTCATAAGCCATTACTGAACAGTGCATCTTTTGAGGTGGCACTGCAGGAGTTTCTGGGTTATCACGTAAAGCAAGCTCAACGTCAATATTTGTAATAGTAACTGCTTCTTGAACTGTTTTACCAATACAAAGTTCAGTCATTACATCTGAAGATGCGATAGCAGTACCACAACCAAAAGATTTGAACTTAGAGTTTACAATCTTATCGTCTTTAGGGTCAATTTCCCAATATAAACGAACCGCATCTCCACAGCTTTCTGCACCGAAGTCTGCAACAATTAACTTGTTACCACGTGCTTCTGCTTCATCTGGAAAAATTTCACCCTGGTGTTGAGGGTTATTCATAAGTGTTGTAACTTTATCTGAGTACGCGTCCCATAGAGACTCGCCTAATATATCATTCTTTGCCATAATCGTGCTCCTGAATTTTATTTTATTAAATGAAGGTTGCTCCCTCATTTATAGTACAAGATTTGTGTACTTACACAAACTCTTACGCTAGAGTACGAGTTTCACATAATGTGAAGTTCTCGTGCCTTAGCACGCTTTAAAACTTAGTCTCTAGTGGTGGTGAAGTTCACATTCACGAACTTCTCCGCCTGCAGTTGGTTGTACTTCTGCATATGAGCTAGAAATAGCTCTTAAACGATGAACACCATCTACGAAAGCCTTAATTACAAAATCAACTTCTTCATCTGTAGTAAAACGGCTAAGGCTTAGACGCATACCTGTGTGAGCAAGTTCATTGTCCGCACCGATTGCAAGCATTACTGTATTACCTTCAAGATCTGCTGATGCACAAGCTGAACCAGTTGAAGCACCAATCATAGCATTGTTAAGGTCCCACAGCATACCTTCACCCTCAACACCTCTTACAGAGATAAGGATAGTGTTAGGCGTACGATTTTCGCGATCACCAACAACAAATACATCTTCTAATTTAAGAAGTGCATCTTCAATCTTATTACGCTTTATAGCTATTGAAGCTATTTTTGCGTCCATATCAGTAGTAGCAAGTTCAATTGCCATACCCATACCAATAATTCCTGGTACGTTTAGTGTCCCTGAACGACGTCCACCCATTTGCTCTCCACCATGTAAAAGAGGAGTAAGTTTACGTGAATCTTTGATGTATAAGGCACCAACACCCTTTGGCCCGTGAAACTTATGAGCAGAAAAAGACATAAATGCTATGTCCATTTCAGATACATTAACAGGAATCTTACCAACAGCTTGAACTGCATCTGTGTGTAAAAGAACACCTTTTGCCTTACAAACTTCAGAAATTTCTTTCATTGGAAAAATCATTCCTGTTTCGTTGTTAGCCCACATAATAGAAACAAGTGCTGTTCTATCAGTAATAAAAGACTTAACTGTATGTGCTTCGATAACACCTTGCTCATTTACTGGAAGGTAAGTTACCTTAACTCCACAGCTTTCTTCTAAGTACTTACATGTAGCTAAAATTGATGGGTGCTCAATCTCAGTTGTAACGATATGGTTTTTATCACCATGTTGCATAAGGTCAGACCAGATTGACTTTAGAACCCAGTTATTTGACTCAGTTGCACATGAAGTAAAAACGATATCATCATTATCTCCTGCACCAATACCAGTATAAACTTGATCAATTGCCTTTCTAAGGGCTGGGTGTGTCTTTGTCCCATATTTATGAAGTGAGTTTGGATTCCCAAACATCTCAGTCATATAAGGAAGCATCGCTTCAAGAACCTTTGGGTCCATTTGAGTTGTTGCGTTGTTATCTAAATAAGCTTGCATATTATTCCTTTTAATAAGAGTATCTAAACGATAATAATACTCAGAATTTTTAAATAGGACAATTTTTGTCCTCTTTGTTAACGACATAATAATAGGTATTTGTTAAGATGATGCTTAAGATTATTTTAGAGGAAGTTTGGTTTAAGAAATATTTTAGTTTATTAGGCCTAAGTATCCATTAGTTCTATAAGCTGTTGTGCACTCTCATTGAAGTCTGAGATAAATGAAGACCCTTGAGAGATAAATTCTTCCATCTTCCCTTTTTTAGCAATTGCCTCATCAAGTTCTTTATCATTACCTGTGGAATATGCTCCAATTCGAATCAAGACTTCATTTTCTTTTAATAATGTATATAAACGTCTGAATTTTCTAGCTGCTTCAAAATGTTCTGCTGAAATAATATCATTCATAACCCTAGAAGCTGAATTGAGTATATGTATAGGAGGATAAATTCCAAAGTCAGTTAATTCTCTTGATAAGACAATATGCCCATCTAAGATAGAACGGGACTGATCCGCAATAGGGTCATTCATATCATCCCCCTCAACTAAGATAGTGAAAAAGGCAGTTATTGAGCCTTTTCCTTCTTCTTTTCCTGCTCTTTCCATAAGCTGAGGAAGAAGTGAAAGTGAAGAAGGAGGATATCCTTTTGAGGTTGGTGGTTCGCCTAAGGCAAGACCAATTTCACGCTGGGCCATGGCAAAACGTGTGACAGAATCCATCATAAATAAGATATCTTGACCTTGATCCTTAAAATACTCAGCAACACTCATGGCTGAAAAGGCCCCGTATTTACGCATTAAGGCAGAATCATCTGAGGTTGCAACAATAATGACGGTATTAGTAAGGTCTCCCCCAAGATTTTTTTGAATAAATTCAGGTACCTCACGTCCCCTCTCACCAATTAGAGCAACCACCTTTATAGGAGCTTGTGAACCTCTAACTATCATTCCCATCAGTGTAGATTTACCTACACCTGAACCTGCAAAGATACCAAGCTTTTGTCCTTTACCACATGACAAAAGGCTGTCTATAGTTTTTACTCCAACAGAAAACTTTTCATCTATCATCCCTCGGGCCATTGCTCGAATAGGGGCTTTTATAATTGGGTATTGCGTAGAACAATTAAGAGGTCCTTTTCCATCTATGGGTTCCATAAAAGGATCAACGACTCTTCCTAAAAGTTCAGGCCCCACATTAATCTTCATTCCATTTTGTTTTAAAAAGACTTCATCTCCTATACAATATCCTTCTATAAAAGAAAAAGGAGAGATAGCAAAAGAACCTTCTTTGAGTTCTGTTACCATACCCATGGTACTTGTTCCCATATCTTTAGAAATCATACACACGGTATCGCCAATGCTAACCTTTAATCCCTTTGCAAGAACCATAGTGGCATTGATCTCAGAGATAGTTCCAAAGGTAGGAGAAAGGTTTTGACCTTTTATGCGGTTTTTAATGGAATTTAAAGGCATTAACGGATTTCCAACATTATCTTAATACCTATTGCCTACAGGTGCGTTAATAAGTGAAAAGAATTCTGCTCTTGTTTTTTCATCTTTTTTAAATAAGCCTCTAAGTGCAGAAGATGTTGTAGTAGAATTTATTTTTTCAACCCCACGCATTTCCATACACATGTGACGCGCTTGGATAACTACCGCCACTCCCTTAGGCTTAATGGTACTCATAATGGCCTCAGCAATTTGTTCCGTAAGTTGTTCTTGAATTTGCATACGTCTTGAGAAAACATCTACAACACGAGGTATCTTGGAAAGACCAACCACCTTTCCATCGGGTATGTATGCGATATGAGCACGTCCGATAATAGGAAGAAGATGATGTTCACAAGTAGAATAAAGCTCTATATCTTTAATCAAAACCATTTCATCATTAGATGAAGTGAAAAGGGCAGAAGAGAGAATTTCATTTGGATCTTCTTTATACCCTCCATACATAAATTCATAGGCTTTTCGTACACGTTGGGGAGTCTTGATTAAACCCTCACGAGTAGGATCTTCACCCACCGACTCCATCATGGTTTTTACAGCATTCTCAAAAGCTTCATTATTTATATCAGACACGTTCATACCTTAGTTTTTAGTATAAGAAGGATAACACTTTTTAGCTTTGATTATATAGTTATTGTATATTTTGTAAAATTTAATTACTAGTTTTTATTTTTTTTATTTAGATAGATCAAGGTATCGGTTTATGATAGCCATATATGATATCTAAAGCATTCCTAACTCAAAAGAGTTTATATCTTATATTAAATGGTAGATTTGTTATGACAGGATCATCTTTTGTTAAGGATCTCAAATTATCTTGAATACAAGATATCATCTTTAGGTTCTTATCTTAATAATAAAATGCATCTCTGCTTAAATAATTTTAATTTCTATAGAAAATTAATGATGTATTATGCAAAAAAGGAAAATTTAGATAAAATTCCAAAACTAGATG
>DTVI01000342.1 GCA_012963655.1 Sulfurimonas sp. | reverse complement strand
TAGTTGGTCATTAAGTGTAACTTGAAGATGATCAATCTGTGTTCTTGTATTTTGAATATTATCAGAAAGCACTTCTGTTTGCTGAGTAAGTGCCACCTTAATAGCTTGATTATCAGGATTGATAGATAAATCGCCTTGGCGATCAAATATCTATTTTAAATGGAGCTATTGCCGAAACTGAAGCCATTGATGGAGAACATGCTAATGATTTACGTGATCAAAGAGGTGTTTTAGAGCTTTCGATGGCTAAACTTGTTGATGCTAGTTTTTTTGATGGAAACCTTTCTTTGAATATGTCTGCTAGTAGAGATATAGTTGAAAAAGGTGGCGATTATGTAATGAATATCGCTGGCTTTAATATTATTGATGGGAAGTCCTTCCATCCTATAGTCATAGAAAATGATGACAGTCCTAGAGGCTTTTATAAAATCTCTTATGAGCGTCAAGATGGGGTTCTTGTTCCTATGGATAATCTAATTAAAGGAGGCCGAATAGGCTCTATTTTAGATCTAAGAGGAAACAGCTTTAATGTGAATGGTGACTTAGATAATGGGCAACTTCAAGAAGTTATTAATCAACTTGATGGCTTTAGCGCGGGTATGATTGAAAGTACAAATAACTTATACGCTCAGGGTGCACAAAGTAAAATGCTTTCAGATAGTTTAGACTTAACTTCACTAGGAACACTTCTTGATTCTGATCTTAACTTTAATCAAGGAAGCTTTGATGTTGTTGCTTATGATAACGATGGGAATGAAGTAGCTAGAAGATCTATCGATATAGATAGTGGGACTACTATGGATGATGGAACCGTAAATAGTATTATTGGACAACTCACAGCTTTTTCAGATGATAATGGGGATGGAAATGCAAATAATGACATTAACTCTATTGTATCGAGTGTTTATAACTTTGATGTAGCAAGTCAATTAGGTAAGCTCTCTTTAGGTATTAATTCAACTGATTTTTCGAATTATACCTTTGCTATAGAAGATGACCAAACAAATGGCCTTGCATCAGGTACAAATTTTGCGGGCGCTATTGGTATAAGTCGCTTCTTAGATGGTAGTAGTGCTAAAGATATTGATTTAGCAAGTGCATTAAAAAAGGATTCTTCTTTAATTAAGGCAAATAAATCGCCTATTGATGGGGATAACAAGTTAGCTAATGATATATTGCAATTACAATTTGAAGACGTTAGTTTTAATGTTAATGGGACTAATACAGAAAGCATTTTGTTTGGTTATTATGATTCTATTGTAACGGATGTGGGAACACGTACTAATGCTGCTATTACAATTAATGATACAGTGACGGCCAAGTATAATGCTGTTTTACTAAGTTATGAGTCAGTTTCTAAGGTCAATATTGATGAAGAAATGGTTAATCTTATAAAGTATCAAACAGCTTATAGTGCTTCCGCAAAAATTATAACAACGATAGATCAAATGTTAGATACCCTTTTAGGCCTTAAGCAGTAAGGCTTAAAGACCTAGGTATTTAGATTTAAAATGATATACTTCTTCCAAAACTAAAGTAGACCCTTGCAAAAACCTTATTTCAGTATTTTTATTATACTTTTTATTATACTTTTTTCTTTTACAGGTACTTTTTTTTATACATCTTCTGCTTATGAACTTGATGCCTTAGGTATTTTAATGCCACCTTCACTTGAACACCCCTTTGGAACAGATCGTTTAGGTAGGGATTTACTTGCTCGTGTTATTGAAGGGGGAAAGGTTTCTTTGATTATTGGTATTACTTCAGCCTTTATTTCTTCTTTTTTAGGGCTTATATTAGGTGCAACTGCGGGGTTTCTGCGAGGTAATGTAGATAAGGGTTTTGTAGTGATGGTTGACTTATTTTTAACCTTTCCAACCTTCTTCTTATTACTTGCACTTATCTCTTATGTAAATGCCTCTGTCTTAGTTCTTATTTTTATCATTTCTATTACAGGATGGATGACAACAGGAAGGCTTATACGTTCTCAAAGCTTCTCAATAACCTCAGAACCTTTTATCAAGATACTAAATATAGCAGGCGTGAGTAAGATGAAAATCTTATTAAAATATTATGCACCCTTACTTGCACCAATTTATTTTGTGTCCTTTACCTTTGGAGTAGGGGGGGCAATTCTTGCAGAATCTGGCCTTAGTTTCCTTGGTCTTGGCATCACGGCCCCTTCTATGTCTTGGGGGAGTATCTTAAGTACGGCAAAGTCCGTAAATGATATTGCTTGGTGGGTAGGAGTATTTCCGGGTCTAATGATATTTTTCGTAACCTTCTCTCTTATTAATATCTCAAATTATCTACAAAAAACAAGTAATCAAAAAAAAGCACTTATAGGATAAATATATAAAATAAAATTATAAACTCAAGCCCATTGCTTAAAATTGCAACTAGCATTATTATTTAGGAGGGTTGCTATAGACTAAAGCTATAGTAATCCCTATACTTCTAGCAATATTTATTACCATTCTTACTTCTGCATTTTTAATATGGATGCAAGATAAAGGACTTCATAGTGGACTAGCCTTATGGGGATTATGATTGTTCTTATCTTAAGGCTAGGTCTAGTGGGAGCACTTCTCAGTTCTTCTTTAAATGACTTTTCTTCTTACCTCCCTTTGTATGAATAAAAGTTTAGAAATACAATGGGCTTGATTATAAATTTCTTATATGAAGAAGGCCTTGAATTTTCAGATGAGTCTATTTTATCCTTCATTGATCCTTCAAAGATGGCCGCTTTTGCTTCTGCTTTAACGAATAGTTTTATGATTTTATTATTAGTAATATTTATGCTTTTAGAAGCTTCTGCTCTTCCTGAAAAACTTCAATCAATATATGCAGATGCTTCATCACATGCAAGAGAATTTATTGATAATGTAAAACAGTATATGAAAATTAAAAGTATTTTTTCTATGGTTACAGGCATAATTATTTATTTAGCTATGTTAGCAATTGGTCTTGATTACGCTTTAGTATGGGGTGTACTTGCTTTTATGCTTAATTTTGTACCTAACATTGGTTCTATCATTGCAGCCATACCTGCTGTCTTATTGGCCCTTATACAGTTGGGGTCTTTGGGTGCGCTTGGCATAGGGGGTCTTTTTATCTCTTTTATTTTGGGGATGGGTGTTTTGAGCTGTTGGAATGTTATTGTCTATCCCCTTAACGATTATGTTAAAACTTGCCTTACAAACTAATCTACAAACACAATGAATAGCAGTCTTGTTAGGTTCTTATGTTGAAGATAAAAGTAAAGATTAGTAATGTTTATTATAAGAAAGCAAACATGACTTTCTTATGTATAAGAGAAGGTAGTTCTAGTTTTCTTGAGGAATATATCCTTCTTTTATCCATTGTGCAATCTTGGCCTTAGAAGTAGAAAATTTCAACCATGCACTTACTTCTTCAGGAGTATAAACACCTATACTTGTCCATGAAGAAATTACTTTAGTAGATTGAATACCTATATTTCTCCATCCTTGAATTTCATTAGGTGTTTTAATCCCTGCTTTTAACCATGGTTTTGCTTTTTTTGAGGTGTTATAAGGGGAATGTTTCCACTCATTTACCGTTGAAGCATTATGAATACCAATATTCATCCAGGCCTTTGCTTGAGAAGGTTGTTCAACCTTTGCGTCTTTCCAACGACTTAACTCTGTAGGTGACTTAATATCAAGGGAAATCCATTCTTGAGCTTGCAGAGGTGTTTGAACACCTAATCTATTCCAAGTTACAACGTCAGGGTAGCGTAGTTGAGAAATATCGGCCCAAGGTCTAGCATCCTCAGGTGTTTTGCCCGCTTTTTTCCATTCAGATGCAATCTTGGCTAGAGGTATTTGAATATGTATCCATTTTCCTGCTTCTTCAGGCGTTAAAATACCAGCATTTTTCCATTCTTTCACAAATTTAAGCTTTTTAATTTTTAGTTTTAACCATTTTTGCCCCTCAGAAAAGCTTGTGACACCGGCCTTAACCCATAAGTCAATTTCATTTATATTTAAGCCCAAGTGTTTCCAACTTTTTGCCTCTTCAGAACTTGTGATACCTGCTTTTTTCCATTTAGATAATTCTTTAGGGTGATTAACTTTTATCTTTATCCAGGCCTTAGCTTGTGCGGGTTTTTTTGCCCCTGCAAGTTTCCACTTTTTAACATGGGTTGTATCATGTATACCTATTTTTGCCCATTGTCTTACCTCGGTAGGGGAATTAATGCCTATCTTCATCCAAGCATAAGCTTGTTTAGGAATTTTAGCACCAACATTAATCCAGTCTAAGGCATCAGGAGGTGTTTTAATTCCAATTTTTTGCCAATCTTTATAATCCTTTGCTTTTACATGAATTTTTTGCCATGCTTGCCAAGAATTTTCTTGTTTTTCTTCTCCGTTAAAGCCTGCTTTTTTCCAAGGATTAGGGGTGTTCCCCCCACAACCACTTAATAATAGGGCTAAAAGAAAAAGATAAATATAATGTACTTTCATTGAAATTCCTGATATGTTTTAATAATTTATAGTAGCAAAGAAGGCTTAAAGCATTAAGCTATTTGTCATTATTAGTTTTATAAACTGATTGTACTGTTGTTAAGTAAACACCTATGAAACTTTAATTAAAACATATTAAAAATAGATATGAATAGAAGAAATGTAATTGAGGAAGATAAGGATAAATTTCCCCTCTAAATTAGGGACTAGGAAGTAATGTTAGAGTCAAAGAGCTGTATAAAAAACAAAAGTAACATTAGCCTAAGACATTAGGCTAATATATAAATAATTTTACATACTTGAAGTATCTAAAGGGTCTTCACCAAAACGATTTTCACCGGGATCCCCTTTGAATACTGTAAATACAAAGATTACCAGTTGCCCAATAAGTGGAATTAAAATAATCAATTGCCACCATCCACTTTGATTGATATCGTGTAAGCGTCTTGTTGTTAATGCAATAAAAGGTATTAAAGAACCTAAAACAAATAAGGTACTTAAAAGACCCATGTCATCAGGATTATCATATGAACCCATCATAGCATCAATGAATACTAAAGCAATAATAGCTAATAAGTAAAAAAGATAAAACATCCAATATTCTTTGCGTCTAGCCCTACCTGTAAAATCAGCATATTTTTTATATGCTCCAAGAAAATATTCCATTAACACCCTTTTAGTAAGATAATAAATAATAACAAAAATATATTTTTAAAAAT
Source organism: Sulfurimonas sp. (assembly GCA_012963655.1). Taxonomy (GTDB): domain Bacteria; phylum Campylobacterota; class Campylobacteria; order Campylobacterales; family Sulfurimonadaceae. The sequence goes on along the minus strand of DTVI01000342.1, from coordinate 25 downwards.
AAATTATTTATATAAAGTAGGCGTT
>DTVI01000341.1 GCA_012963655.1 Sulfurimonas sp. | reverse complement strand
TTGATTGGTATTCGTAACATCCATTTCTTGAAAAAGGGCTAACTCAAGGTACTTTTTGACTTTGAAAAATTTCGCTTGCAACCCCCCCTCTGGAGTTGTTTTGGTTTTAAGATGATTGATGATTTCCTCCGCTTGAGTCTTTGATAATTTAAACCTGTCCCGGAATCTTTCATTGTTAAACGAGTCTAGAGAATCCACGCTCATGCGCAAATTCAGGTCTTTATTTGGGTTGTAAAAAATCTTATGCTTGCGTTTATCGTTTTCGTATAGCCACGCCAAAAAAGTATTGTTGGGATCATCTTTTAAAGTTAACATGCTATTTTAAATTAAAATGCCGAAATACAGCCCAGGCCATAACGGCGAGTTTACGAACAATTTGAGTCTCCCCGAAACACTTGAACACGTATTACAATTTTTAGTATTGATAAAGCTGAATGTCTGGGATCGTATTGTAGAAAAGGTAAATCACTTAAAGGTTTCACAACACGATGTTAAAATCAAGCCGAGCTCGTACAACCAAATAATAAATGCGGACACTCCCACGCACCTCGCCAAGAGTATCATTAACGAACATCAAAAGCATGCCGACTATAACTCCGATTTTCACATATCGGGAGGGGTACACGATGCAATTAATTTGACTCTCACGGAAATTGCAAAAGATATCGGGGGGGCCGTTGTTTCGGATTGGGTTGGCTTGGAAGAAAGAACCACACTAACAAATACCCACAAACTTTATGCTCGGCTCGCACAACAAACGTATCTTAAAAAACGACCCAAAGTAGAGGGTGTTTGGGCCAGACTAGATGAGTTCGATACACAAAATAGTTGTATCTGGTTCGACGGGAAAACCTGTCTACTCACAGTTGTTGGGCCAGAAACACGCTACCGAAAAATTCTGGAAATTAAAAGTGTGGATTCAACCGTGTTGACTGAAACTCTTAATCAGTTTCGCAAAAATTATCCCGGATTACCTGTTACAGTTTGCACCCACAGCTACGGGTTTGAGTTCTTCTTAAATAGTATTGGTTCTACCCCAGTAACACACTTGTATTCATTTAATCCCGCAAGAACAAAACCCCAAGAAAATCCACACAAAACCACATATTTAGTAAACTATAACGACGTCATCAGCGATAGAAATTGTAAACTATTGGAAGGGCCACTCGTCTTTGGCGGAGTGTTGGTGAATCGCGTCTGCGCTCATACCTTAACGCAGTGGGTGTGGGGGGGGAGAGGTTTCACCTCCACAATATCAGCCATCCAT